>CAYREN010000115.1:0-12043 GCA_964423255.1 uncultured Roseivirgaceae bacterium
GTTTATTCAATAGCAAATTCGCTATCATCAATTCCGGCATTCACTTCAACAATTTGAGCAATTGCCTTCATTTTCATGGGGCCCATGGGCATGGTGAATGCATAAGGAAATTTCACACCTTTAATTTCTCTGTAGTCATCCATATCTGTATCCTGAACCATATCCCCTTGAGGTGTTTTGACAGAAACACTTTCTCTCAGCTTCAAACCTGATTCGATATCGTAATAATTGGTAACAACATCACCTGATGGTTTTGTAATAGCTACAGCGTAAGTGTCTTTACCTTCGATGGCTACAACACCCGTCAATTCTGTACTGAGTCCTAAATCAACAATGGCAAGCTCGGCAATAATCGCTGCATCGAATGCCATGTCTTTTTTCTGATTTTCATCAACAGGAACAGGCTGGCCCATTTGTTGAATGCTGGCTTCTGAACCATTAAAAATGGAAGTCATTACGGCCATGCCTCCCATATCCATAGCTGTTTTTGACATATTTGGAGATTTACGAATAAACGTAATTTGTAATTCTCTTCCTTGCATCTCTGCTTTCAGCACCATTTTTACATCCTTAATAGCTCGCACCTTTTCTTCTCCTCCAAGAGCAGATATAAAATTATTCATCACTTGAGTGGCAGTAAGCCCTGCGGGGACTTCCTCTTTTTTTGGGACATAGGCATTTCCATACATGTCGTAGTAGGTCACTTCACCAAATTGCCCCAGCTTGTCAACTACTTCGGTACCTTTCCCGACAACCACAACATAGGCATTGTTGGGTTTGATATATTTTATTGCCATATCCTGAATATCCGCAAGGGTGACGGCGTCAAGGCGTTTGAGATAATTGCTATAATAGTCTTCGGGCAAATTATATCTCGCCTCGTTCAGTGCAAAGCTGGCAATGGTTTGTGGGCTTTCCATACCTCTGGCAAAGCTTCCAGTAATATATGCCTTAGCCGAGGAGAGTTCTTTTTCGGTTACCTGTTCGTCAATTATTCTACGCAGTTCATAAAACATCTGATAAATGGCACTATCGGTCACCTCATTTCTCACACTTGTTTGAGCGGTAAAACTTCCTACAATCATGTTGCTGGAAATACTCGAGCCTGCTCCATAAGTGTAAGCGTGCTTTTCCCTGATATTCTGCATTAGCCTTGAAGAAAAACCAGACCCAAGAATGGTATTCATCAAATTGGCTTTTAGTACATCAGGATCTCCCTTCTTGAGATTTATTGGGTAGGTGATCCGAATTTCAGACTGCACTGAATTTGGCCTATCGACAAAAGCAACTCTGGTGCTTTCCGGTTGACTGGAGGCTGAGAATTTTGGAAGGTCAATAGACTTGCGCTCCCAGTCGCTAAAATATTTTTTAACCAGCTTTTTGGCTTCTTTCAAATTTATATCCCCAACGATTGCCAAATATGCAATTTCGGGGGTAAAGTAACCATCATAATAGTTTTTGCAATCTTCCAGGGTAATATTATTTACTGTTTCTTCAGTGGTTAATTCTCCATAAGGATGGTTTTTTCCATAAAGCAGCACACCGCGCACATTGGAAGCCATGGCTTTTGGTTCATCTTTCTGAGAGGCCAATCCCGATAAGGTTTGCTTTCGTAATTTTTCTAATTCCGCCTCCGGAAATGATGGATTGTATAAGACATCAGTCATGAGGTCAAGTAAAACATCCTGGTGTTTGGTAAGAGATGAGGCATATATCCCCGAAGCAGAGGTGCTTAATGAAGCACCGATAAAATCTATTGCTTCATCAATCTCCTCTTTGGATTTTGTTGTAGTACCTGTTCTAAGTAAATCCCCTGCCATGGAAGCATAGCCTGCTTTATCGCCCTCCTTGATAGCTTCAAAATTTAATATGAGATTAAAGGCTACCCTGGGTAATTTATGATTTTCAACAACAATTACTTTCAGGCCATTCTTTAGTTCAAATTTTTCAGGTTTTCCAATCTTGATTTCAGGAGCCGGACCGGGAGTTGGGGGTTTTGAACGATCTACTTGTGCAAAAACATTCAAACAAAAAGCTGATAGTATTATAAAAATATATAGACTTCTCATGGTATTCGTTTTGTTGGTTGATTATTTATTTTCTTGATCTTTGGGTAGGTAATAAAGTACTACTCTGTTTTGTTTGGTTAGATATTTTTTTGCCACATTCATAATGTCATCTCTGGTCACCTTCATATATCTTTCTATTTCAGTGTTGATCAGATTGGCATCACCAAAATACACATGATAGTCAGCCAGACTTTCAGCAATTCCAACCACTTTAGAATTTCCCAGTATAAAATCATTTTCCAATTGATTTCTTACTTTTTGAAATTCCCTTTCTGAAATCAATTCTTTCTGAACTTTATCTATTTCCACATCCATGGACTTTTCGAGGTCTTCTGCTTCGATTCCCATGTTGGCAATTCCCAAGGCTATGAATAATCCAGGGTCTTCGCCAGCAAGAGGGATAGCAGTTACCTGGACAGCCTTTTGTTGCTTATCGACAATTTCTTTATAAAATCTAGAGCTTTGTCCATCAGACAGCAAAGTAGTGAGCATATCAATGGCATAATAATCATCAGTTCCCTGTGCGGGCATATGGTAGGCCTGGATGACAGCAGGAAGCTGGATATTGTCATAAACAATATCTCTGACCTCTTCAGTTTGTGGAGGCTCGACAACAGTTGGCCTGGGTACCTCGACTTTTCCTCTTGGTATTTCTGCAAAGTACAGCTCAATCAATTTTTTTGTTTCTTCAATATCGAGGTCACCGGCAATACTAAGGGTAGCATTTTCAGGAACATAAAAAGTATGGTAAAAATCCATGAATTCATCCAGCGAGGCTTGATTCAAATGATCTAACGAACCGATCGTAGTCCATTGGTATGGATGCACTTTGTAGGCTCTTTTTAGTGTTTCTTCCAGTATCGTACCATACGGCCTGTTGTCAACACCTTGCCTTTTTTCTTCCTTCACGACTTCCCGCTGTGTATCCACACCGATTTGATCAATTTTGGCATGCATCAATCTTTCCGATTCCAAATACAAACCAAGTTCTAATTGATTTGATGGTAATATTTCATAATAAAATGTTCTGTCCAACCATGTATTGGCATTGTTCACTGCCCCTGCTGCAGTAAGTAGTTTATCGAATTGGCCACGAGGAATATTTTCGGAACCCTCAAATAGAAGGTGTTCAAAAAAATGTGCAAATCCTGTCCGTTCCGGGTCTTCATTTTTTGACCCTACGTGGTAAAGAATAGAAACTGCAACAATTGGGGTAGAATTGTCCTGATGGAGAATGACGTGCAACCCATTGTCAAGATCAAACTCTGTAAATTCAATTTTGTTATCGTTGGCAAAGGCCTGGCTAAAAGCCAACAGGCAAATGCATAGGGCAAGGATTTTATTTTTCATATGTGTATGATAATTTGGTTATTTTCCTAAATAGTGTCTCTAAGAAAACACCTCATAGTTAAAAATGATTATTACGGCAATCTATTCATTTTTTTCTAATCGATTGATGCTAACGCATCAACTCATAGAAAGAAAATGAAAATCTCATCCATAATAATCCATTTTATAAAAAAAGACCTGTTTTCTTAGAGACACTAAATATAATAATGACTGGTAATAAAAGGGTTATTTTTTATAGCAAATAGTATAATGGGATTATAAAAGGTGATAGTTGAGGATACTATATAAAAAATGACTACCCATAATTGAGTAGCCATTTATATATATTGTAAATTTTATTGTGAAAATCAGCTTGCTGAATCTTTCGTATTTAAAATTTTATTGACAACCTCAGGATCGAGAAGGGTAGAAGTATCTCCAAAGTTATCTGTTTCTCCAGAGGCAATTTTTCTCAATATTCTTCTCATAATTTTCCCTGAGCGCGTTTTTGGTAATCCGCGTACAATCTGGATTAAATCAGGTTTTGCAATCGGGCCGATTATTTTAGTTACCGATACCCTTATTTCTTTTTTCAGGTTAGCCTCAGAGCGATCTGTCAAATCACATATTGCAAAGGCATATATTCCCTGACCTTTTATTGGATGCGGGTAACCTACTACTGCCGATTCTATAACTTTAGGATGCTCATTGATTGCATTCTCAACCTCGGCAGTGCCCATTCTATGACCTGACACATTGATGACATCATCTACACGACCAAGGATCCTATAGTATCCATCTTCATCTCTTTTTACACCATCTCCTGTAAAATACAATCCTTTGAAAGTGCTAAAGTAAGTTTGCTTGCATCGGTCATGATCACCATAAAGTGTTCGCAGCATGGCAGGCCATGGATATTTGATACATAAATTACCCTCAACACTATTTCCTTTTAACTCCACACCGTCGTTGTCAACAATGATCGGTTGCACACCGGGAAGTGGCAGGGTAGCATAAGCTGGCTTTGTGGGAGTAATCCCTGCCAAAGGAGAAATGAGAATACCTCCGGTTTCGGTCTGCCACCAAGTATCGACAATTGGGCACCTGCCCTTGCCAATATGATCATGATACCAGTGCCAGGCCTCTTCATTAATTGGTTCACCAACAGTTCCAAGAACTTTCAATGAGTCTAATTTGTAAGGGATTACGGGGTCAAGTCCAAAAGCTTCCAATGCTCGGATGGCAGTAGGAGCAGTATAAAATTGATTAACTTTATATTTATCTACTATCTCCCAGAATCTTCCAGGATGTGGGTATGTTGGCACTCCTTCAAACATTAAAGTGGTGGCACCGGTGAGCAATGGACCATACACAATGTAAGAATGTCCGGTGACCCAGCCTACATCTGCCGTACACCAATACACATCATCGTCGCTATACTGAAATACATTTTTGAAAGAATAGTATGTAAAAACCATATATCCTCCGCAGGTATGAACTACACCTTTTGGCTTTCCCGTTGACCCGGATGTATAAAGTATGAATAACATATCTTCAGAATCCATGGTTTCGGCAACGTTTTCTATTGAAACACCATCAATAGCATCGTGCCACCAGATATCACGACCAGGTACCATAGTAACCTGAGTTTTTGTTCTTTCTAAAACAATTACCTTTTCGATTGTCGATGTTTTTTCAACCGCCTCATCTACTACTTCCTTGACAGGAATTACTTTTGCTCCTCTGAAATTTCCATCTGAAGTAAGCACCATTTTTGCTTCGCAGTCAATTATTCTGTCTGCAAGAGATGTTGCAGAAAACCCAGCAAATACTACAGAATGGATAGCGCCAACCCTCGCACAAGCTAACATAGCAATGGCGGCCTCGGGAACCATTGGCATATAAATAATTACCCTATCACCTTTTTTGACACCGTTGGCTTTTAGCGCATTGGCAAACTGGCATGTTTTTTCATAAAGTTCCCAGTAGGTGAGGGTAATAGAAGCTTCATTTGGATCATTTGGCTCCCAAATAATAGCAGCCTGATTGCGTCGTGTATATAAATACCGCTCGAAAATATTTTCAGTAATGTTTAGTTTTCCATTCACAAACCATTTGATATTTGGTGTATCAAATTCCCAATCAACAACGCTGTCCCATCTTTTTTTCCAGTGAAATGTCTCTGCAATCTGAGACCAAAATTCTTCAGGATGTTGAACACTTCTTTGGTATTCATGGATATATCCTGCAAGTGTGTGAATCTTTCTAGCCATAGGTGGTTATTTATTTATATAATGTAAATTATAGAATGCTAATAATTGATATGCTTTCAATAAACAATTAAATTTTATGCAGCTTGAAAGTTATAAATTTTTAGCGATAAAATAATTTTACAACTTAAAAAATTGATCCACCTGCGGGTTTTATAATTTAGTGTTGCAACAATTCTACAGAAATGGCCAGCAATGCCCCCAACAAACTGATGAAGATCTTCTTTTTGTGAAAGGTGTGATCGGGGCTTGACTCAAAGTAAATCGTTGTGGATATATGCAAGAAGTTGCCACTTACTATGGCGAATATAATTAAGAAGCCCTCTTGACTGATATAGTTAAAATCATTCATCACGTTGCTAAAAACCAATCCAAATGGTGAAGTGAGACTGAATATTAGCAACAATATTATTAATACCCATTTCTTTTTTATCTTGATATTTAACACCGCCATCAAGGCAATCGCAGCTGGTATTTTGTGAAGTATTATTCCGATAAGTAAACCTGTACTATGATTTCCCGATTCGTGAGCACCCGGATGAATGAGTATGCTTCCATCCATAAGAGCATGAATACACAGACCAACCATAAGGGTAATTGGTGAAATATTGCCATGATAATGACCATGGCTATGAAGATGACCATGCTCGACTCCTTTTGTAATAAAGTCGAGAAAAATTTGCATAAAAAACCCAAAGAGAACATAAAAACCAATTCGCTGTGGGTTGGTTGTAGATGTTAGAATTTCCGGTAAAAGGTGAACGATTGTTATTGAGAAAATAAAGGCACTTGCAAAAACCAACAGATATTTTAGGTCAATTTTTAATGGTTTTTGAAGGTTGATGGTGATGAACCCGGGGATAAATGCAACTAAAAATAAGGTAATCGAGTAGACTAATTCCATGTTATTTTATAAGTACAAATATCATTCGTTCCGATTTTTCTGCAATATAGGGATTGAGGTAATAATCTCCGAAAAGATCAATGAGCTCCAGGTTAGCAAACTCAAAATATTCTGCAAACCACTCACTAGTTTTTGGCATCCAAGTTTTCTATTTGAGATGCTATTCCTGCTGTTACAAATGTTTCAATTTTTCCATCTGCGCTGCTGTATATCAAATAGGCATCCAGTGATTCGGTATTATTGAGAACGTTTTTAGATTTCTCTAGTCCTAAAACCATAAATGCAGTGGCATAAGCATCGGCAAGCATACAATTATCTGCGAAGACAGATGCGCTCAGCAAAGTATGGGAAATCGGGAAACCTGTTTCAGGATCAATAGTATGTACATATGTTACACCATCACGAACATAGTAATTTCTATAGTTTCCAGAGGTGGCTACGGCGCGATTTTTAAGCTCTACAATAGCCCTGAGTTTTTGTCCATAGACTTCTGTGTCAGGATCTTCAATTGCAGTTCTCCATGGTTTATTATCATTTTTTGTTCCTTGGCAAACTAGCTCTCCGCCAATTTCTACCAAAAGATTATTGATGCCTTTGTGTCTAAGAAAGTCTGCGACTACATCTACGGCATATCCTTTGGCTATGGCAGAAAAGTCTAACTTTATCCCAGGAGAATCTTTGCAAACTTTTTTGCCGTCAAATTTTACTTTATCAAAACCCACAAATTGTCTCAATGAATCAACAGTGCTGCTATCTGGCACCATGGATTTATCAGGGCCAAATCCCCATGCATTGACGAGTGGGCCAACAGTTGGATCAAAAGCACCACTGGACTTTTGAAATACTTCTTCACAAGCGCGCAACACAGGCAAAAAATAATCTGACTCAAATGTGAAGCAATCTGATCCTGAATTGAAACGAGAGATTTCTGATTGGGGGATATAGGTGGAAAGTGAAAGATTCCATATGTGCAAAAGCGAATCTATTTCATGTCCATAGTTAGCACCATCCTCATTGAAATATTTGATATTATATCCAATAGTACCCATTGTGATACCTCTTAATTCAACCATCTGGAGACTATTCTTTTGCCTCATTTTCCAGACAATAAAAACTGCGAGGATAAGCAAGAGAGGATAAAGTCTCTTTAAAAAAATCTTAGCGTCCATAGGCCTTTAAAAATTGACCGCAATTTACTGATAAAAGAGAATACTATGACCGTAATTTTTATTTAATACAAAATTGAATGAGGTTGTAAATGGGCATTTTATAGATGCTGATAAAGACCCACTTTTATCGTAATGAGAATCATTGAATGTCTGAGTTTCCATTTATTCCATTTCTAATTGTGAATTTACTATTATAATTGGACATGATTTATCACGATTAATGTTTGTAAGATTTAACGAAAAGGTATAAATACAAACCGTAGAATCGTTTTTTCTATATAGATGTCACGCAGAAATCATTTGTATTAATTACTGCCTGAAGGTCTTGGATCTAAATTATTTATGAATAATATTTATATTTGCTATTCGATAAAGAATACTTAGACACATTTTTTCTATTTATGTTGCTTTATTGAGAGATGTCAAACAGTATTTAATTTTTAATGCCACAATATAATAAATCATATTTCAGCAGGTTTAAATACCTCTATTTTGGAATTGCGCTTTTTGCTTTACTGCATTTATCTACAAGCATCAATTCAAAAGAAGAGGTTCCACCGAACCTTCCGGAGCATTTTCCTGTTCTGGAGCATTTCATTGATGATTTTAATGAATTATCCAGTACAATGTTTATTGACTCCAAATCTCCTGGAGCAGCTATAGCTATTGTTAATAATGGAAAAATTATCTATGGGAAGGGATTTGGTGTGAAAAAAGTTGGTCTTGGTGATTCTATAGATATACATACCTCATTTAGGATAGCCTCAGTCTCTAAAACCTTTGCAGGGGTTCTTACTGGAAAAATGGTTGATCAGGGAAAAGTAAGTTGGGATGATAATGTTCAGCATTATTTCCCACAATTTAATCTTCTCAATCCGGACTATGCAAGAAAAATGCAGGTTAAACATTTATTATCGCATACTACCGGATTGATACAACATGCTTACACCAATTTTATTGAAGACGGAAAGGACTTAAATACCATGATAATGGCATTGCCAGAAGTAAAGCTATTGGCTGAGCCATCAAAATTGTACAGTTATCAAAATGTTGCGTATGGCATTATTGAACCTGTTTTGGAATCTGCAACAGGATATGATTATAATTCTCTAATGAAAAAAGAGATATTTGAGCCTTTGAAAATGAAAGATGCATCCATTGATTATAAATCAATGATGGCCAATGAGAATGTTGCATATCCTAACTTCCCGAGAAGAGGGGGTTGGTCCACAGGGAGAATATCAAAAACTTATTATAATGTCGCCTCTGCCGGAGGTATTAATGCGAGTATTTCTGACATGGCCAATTATATGATAGCCATGACTGGACATCGACAGGAAATCATTAGCCAAAAGGTGATAGAAGATATTTTTACACCACAAATTACCACTAATATTCGATGGAAATATTTTAGCAGATGGAAAGATTATAAAAAATCCTACTATGGATTGGGTTGGAGAATAGTAAAAAACGGTGAGTCGACAATAGCTTATCATGGTGGATATGTCAATGGTTACAGAAGTCAATTGGCCATTGATACCAATGAAGATATCGGCATTTGTGTTTTGACAAATTCTCCTACAAGCTTTTCCAGTAAACTTGTTCCGGCATTCTTGAAATTATATGATCAATATAAAGAACGTCTGCAGATTGAACAAAATAGCCAACTTACTACTCTATCTGAAATTAAAGCAAGGCCTATTTATTAGGATTTGCCCTCAATCCTTTTGGTTATTGTAATCTTTAAGGGAGATTTTGTAACTGCACAAAGATCGTATTTTTTCTCATTGGACTTTCAGAATTCTTTCTATGATCGAAATGTCTTGCAGCTACTATTTTCATCAAATTTTTCGATATACTATCCATGACCATTTTAAAGTGGCATGATTTATGAATTAGTTATAAAAACCATAACTATTAAATCATGGACAATCTAAGAAGAGTTCCCCGAATAATTCAGTTTATTGCATTCCTACTTATTACTTCATGTAACAGAAATGAAGATATTATTCCCACAGATAGTCAATCATCTGCGATACCGGATATTGGAATAAATGCTGATAATATTCCTAAATGGATCTTTGATGAAATGTCATTTTTCTATTTCTGGAATACAGAATTTCCTGATGCGGATCCTTCAGGGGATGAAAATCCAAAAACATATTTCAATGATCTGTTAAATTCAACTGATATCTTTTCCTACATAACTGATGATGCAAAAGCGATTAAAGAAGAAATGAGTGGCACCATTATCGCTATGGGTTTTTCGCCAACATTTGGTGTGTTTACCAATACCAATAATTTATTTGCTATTGTAGAATATGTATATCAAAATTCACCTGCAGAGAAGGCCGGATTAAAAAGAGGAGATATAATATTGAAGTTAAACGGGGCTGACTTATCTCAAGATAATTATCTGGATCTCACATCAAAAAATGGATTTTCAGTAACACTGGGAGCATTTAATGGAAGGACTATTGTTGAAACTAATAATACTATTACAATCAATACAGGTGTAATTGAGTTGGACCCTGTGATTCACTACGAAGTAAAAACTGTAGATAATATTAAAGTTGGATATCTGGTTTTTGTTGATTTTATTTCAGGGGATAACAACAAATGGTTAAATAGCCTGGGGAATGCTTTGGGAATTTTGAAAGCCGAAGGAATCTCACAATTAATCCTGGATTTAAGATACAATCCAGGTGGAGAAGTAAATGTAGCAGAATACCTGGCCAGCGCATTGGCACCTGCAGGTGTTGTGAGCAATAGAGAAACATTGGTCAGCTATCAATACAATGAAAATCTCCAGGACTACTATACCCGTCGTCAAGGTCAAAACTCACCAAATTTGATTTCAAGATTTAGTCAGAATGAAAACAATTTGAATCTAAATGAAATAGTATTCTTAACGACTGGCAATACTGCTTCGGCAAGTGAACTGGTAATTAATGGATTGAAGCCGTATATGGGGGTAACCGTAATTGGAGAACCAACATTTGGCAAATTCTATGGATCCTTTGTGCTTTATGATGAAACTGTACCTCCCAAACACAATTGGGCTATAGCACCCATAGTTCTCAAATATGCCAATGCCAATGGAGTTACAGATTTTGTGAATGGATTAACACCCGATATTTTTATTGAAGACGACTTGCTTAACGCAAGAAGTTTTGGAGATGAAAGAGATCCAATGATCGCCACTGCCTTATCTTTGATAAAAGGAGATTTAACAAAGTCTTCATCAGCTAGAATTGGGGTAAAAAAACAGTACCAACCAATCTATGATTTGAATAAAATTAACAGGAAGAATGTATTTTTTCCAAGAATGAATAATTAGCAAAAAGATTCTCTCGAATGCTATGGCAATTCAATTCTTTTTAGACCAATTAATTCTCTTTGCATATTAATGGAGTCAACACTTACACTTATTTGAGGAATAATAATTTTATTCCCTTTTTTATCGAAAGATGGATAAGTCCCATAAATCTGTTTTTGGCCACTTCTAACATAAATTTTATCTATTAATGAAGCATAATATTGTGGCGAGATTATTGAATCTTTAAAAGCCTTCCCGAGATGTACTTTAATATTTGTTATGAATTCAATATCATAGCTATGAAATATAGTATACCAAAATGCATCATGCGCTATAGAATTCATTCCACGAGTATCGGGCCACCCAACTTTATTAATAATATGTTTGACGATTTCCTTATTAAATTGATCGCCAAGAGTAATTTGTTTTCCATAACGCTTAATCATTAGGCTATCCAAGTCATTATTAATTTGTACACTATCTCTATATTGTTGATCTCTTTTGTATATATTTTTTAGTAACGATTCAATTTCATTACTATCAGAGAAATTGAAATGTTTAAGGTAAATCCCCATGGTATCACTGTAAAAATCAATTTTATTTTCATAAATAAAATCGCCAAAAAATGGTTGACTATTATGAATATTTAAGATTTGTTGAGAATCTTTTACTTCTTTATATCTCTTTCCACAATTAAATGATAGGAATAAAATTATTATTGCAATTTTTCGCATGGTCAGCTTTAATATTTCAGGAACCTCGGGACTAAGGTAACAAGTAGCGTCTGTTATTTTCTGACTATATATAAAAAATACAAACTGGTTTGGCTATTTTCCTCCACTAATACTAAAGCATTCAATATCCATAGATCTTTAAATGAAAATGAATATTAAAGAGAAAACAAGAACGCCTTGTATTGGTTTAGGGATTTAATTTTTTCAGAAATGACATCAAATTAATTTTCAAGATAACCATTGCCATAG
>CAYREN010000116.1:0-12035 GCA_964423255.1 uncultured Roseivirgaceae bacterium
CACAAACCGGACCATCATTCGTGGCTGTCGGGGTTGTAGGTATTGGGTTGATGGTCACAGTTCGAATAGTATCACCGGTACAACCCAGCACATCTGTTAACGAATATAAAATATCTCCGCCTACCCCAGCTGTTGAAGGGTCGAAATTTGCTGTACCATTACCATTGTCAACAATTCCAGGTCCTGAAAAAGATCCATTAGGTGCTTCACTACCTGTTAAAACAACAATCGCATTACTTTCACAATATGTTTCTAAAGCATTTAAGCCACTAAATGAAACTGTTGGGTCTGTAGCATCATCTGCTACATCAATATCCCTCGTATAAGAACAATTATGTCCGTCAGTAACTACAATTGTATATGTCCCAGACTCTAAGGTCGAAATGTTTTGTGCTGATGATACAAAACCGTTAGGTCCTGTCCAGCTATAAGCATATGATCCATATCCACCAGTTACTGATATATTTATTGCACCATTGAATGGAGCTACACAACTGGTGCTATTAGTGATAGAAATATCCGCATCTTCAATTCGAAGTTCATCATTAGGATTAAGGTCTATTCCTGTCCCACCATATGTCGGGCAACCTGCTTTTGCAAATATGTACTTTGAATTAGTTCCTGCAATAAACTCGTCGGGAACATTCTGAACTTCCCATATATTACTGCCAGCAGTATGTACATAAACTACAGGACTTAACCCTTCAATTAAGAAACTCCCATTGGCAAGATCGTAAAGCAAGAAATTATCAAAATCCGACCCATCGTTTAAAAAAGAAAAGGTGATAGTGGCAAAATCTCCTCCAGGTTGGAGACAAACTTCAATTCCAGAACCAAAATCTGTTGTGCCTATTGCGGGATCCAACGTAGGACATTGGGCTTGTGTATTTTGGCTGGCAAGAAGTCCAAATACTGTTAAAAGAATAAGTAAAAAATAACTCTTCATAATTATTAACCCCTATTAGTTCCCTGAAATTAATACCCCCTCAACGCCACCTATTGATACCTGACATTTATCATTATCGATCGCTTGTATTGTATAATTTGATGGTGGAATATTTTTAAAAATCGTCACGAATTCATTTTTAAGATCTGAGGCAGATTTAGATACTTTTTCTATTGCTCCTTTTTGTGGGGCATTCAAATCATATAAATAAAATTTTATAACCCCATTTCCTTTGTTCAATTTTAAGGAAATATTAAAATTGGAACTTGTCGTAGATTTTTCAACTTTACTTTCGATATTGAGACATTGACCATTAGCTGGATTATCGTTTGACCAAGCGATCAAAAAAGAAAAACTCAATACAATGATGAATAGATAATAAACACTATTTCTCATAAGTCATTTTTTATAATTTTATCAAATAATGAAATCTGATGAACGATATTTTGAAATTAGGTTTCTAAAAGGATTTCTTTTTTTACTGAAAGCCTACTAAGTTTATTAGTATTCTAAGCAGTTAATAAAATATTAAATCACCTTTTGAATAAGTTCAAAGTGCCATTTCATTGCATCGAAATTACGTATTTGATGCATATAATAGCTTATCGTAACTTCTTATGAATTAACACCTTTTAATTCTACATGTAAGAAACATTCCTCCTTTGCTAATAATAATTGCAGGAAATTGGAACAATTGGGCAAGGGGCAAAATATGGAGCATTCAGATTCAACAATCTAAAACTTGACCAAACCTTGTTTTAACCACGAGAAGGGTATAAAAATCTAAATTTCAGTAAATTAACAAACAGGTGCTGATTATTACTTTAACTAAATCATTCAGATTGGCATTAAATGCAACTCTTGTATATATATTACTAAATATTTTACAATAAAAAGGACTTCAAATCAATGACTCAAAATGAAAATCGCTCTTTAAAATCAAGCAATTCTTCTTTTAATAGAATTTGATTTTCAAAATTTACATATTTTCTCAAATCAGAATTTCTCTCAACTTTCATTTGACGAAGGTCCAGGTGTTGATTGATAAAAATGAATTCCAGTGAAGGGTAAATTTCCTTCAAAACATCTACTATATCCAATATTTGCAAATTCTTATCCACTGCATTGTAAGTGCTAGAAGGTACTTCATTAAACAAACAACCCATCAAAGCTTTTATAAGAATATTTACATGAATAAATGCCCTGTTTTGTTTCCCATTCCCATGGATCTGCACCCTTTTAGAAAAATTGGCATCAAACATAAATCTATTTATGACAGCATCAAATCTCATACTTCTACTGAAACCATAAACATTTGCACATCTGAGAATAATTGCATTTTTCTTCTTTTGAAGTCTGCGGACATGCTCCTCTCCACGCAATTTTGAAATGCCATAAAATGTTTTGGGTTCTGGTATTTGACTCTCATCAATAAATCCATCTGAGGCCCCATATACTGATGTACTGCTGGTAAAAATGAACTTTTCTACATTGCTTTCCTCCACAGCTGAAACCAATTCGGCTGTTCCCCAGTGATTCACTTGCTCGTGAAAATCTGCATCTACATTCGCAAATGGCGTTGATACTCTGGCAGCCAAATGAAAAACTACATCTACATTATTTAGTACATTATTTAACTTTCGCGAATCAAGAATATCTCCTTGTACCAGTTTTACTTTTTCGGCATTTGGCAAGCGTTCTCCTAGAAATAGATTGGAGTTTTTCCTGCTCAAGTTATCATAAATAAGGATTTCATCAACTTCTGGTAATTGGACAAGATGTTTTGTCAATACTGTACCAATATATCCTGCTCCTCCCGTAATTAATATATTCATAAAATTGTCATTTACTTAACTGGTGATATTCTATAGAGTTGAACATCTTCGGTTTACATTTTTGGTAACACATTATCTCTACTTAATTATTATTTTCTTACCAAATCCGTATTCAACCCACACTCGGTTTTATTGAGACCATACCATCTTGCTGATCTGTCTTGAGCATTGAGGTCAAGTTTTAATGTGCAAGGCTCGCATCCAATACTAAAATACCCTTTAGACTCCAGTGGATGTTCGGGTAAATTATATTTTTTACGATACGCATAGATATCTTTTCCTGTCCAGTCAATTATAGGGTGAAAACGAACCACGTTGTGTTTTGCGGATTCCTCTTCTTTCATATCACTTCTATGTGCATTCTGTTCTGCTCGAATACCATTTATCCAAATATCAAAATTCATTAATACATGCTCCATAGGTTGTGTTTTATTCAGGTAGCAGCAATGATCAGGGTCGGAAGTAAAAAGTAATTTCCCATCTATACCGAGCTGCATACTTTTAGGTGTATCAGGTTTCAAATCAATTAAATTCAAATTAAGTTGATTCACAATCTGATCTCTAAACTCAATCGTTTCAGGAAAATGAAAACCAGTGTTTAAAAAGTATACTGGAATTGAAGGATCAATTTTGCTAATTATATGAAGTAACGGAATACTATGCGTCTGAAAAGATGAACTTGTAAAAAGGCTTTTACCATTAGAAATATATTCTTCAATCTTATTTTTTATTTGTTCAAAACCCAAAATATCCCTCGATTAATATCAATACAAATATATGTAAAAATAGCTCTAATTTAGTGTGAAATAATGATTGAAGTACTTGATTTTCTACGTTTGCGAATTATTAACTTTCAAAATCAAATCTTGTAAATATTTTATCAATCTTTAGAATATATTGTATATCTGATCGAATGTCTCTTTAATAAAACTTCGAGATATCAAAGTCAAATTACCTTTAACGATCATTATTAATATCTTTTGAAATAATTAAAAACAAAACTCATTTTTATCCATTACCTTCACTCAATTCAATATTTATTCACAGCTATTTCAATTTCAAATTTAACGACAACTTAATGAAAACTCTAATTAATATTCTCGCAGTTTCGATGCTATTTTCATCGGCAACCTTTATATCGTGTTCGGGTAAAAAAAAGACTGCAGAAAATGAAGTTACTGAAAAAACGAATTCCAATAAGAAGATTCAACTCATAAGAAATGATGCTGAAAAAAAAGTAGACGTAATGATAGATGGAGATTTGTTTACTTCCTATATGTATCCAAGCACAATTAAAAAACCTGTTCTATATCCATTAAAAACATCAAAAGGGACTAAAATTACCAGAGGTTTTCCATTAGAATCGATGCCTGGTGAGCGTGTCGATCACCCTCACCATGTAGGCATGTGGTTTAACTATGGAGATGTAAATGGAATTGACTACTGGGGAAATTCAGACTCTATCAAATCAGAAAAAAGAGATCACTATGGTACTATTATCCACAAAGAAATCACAAATATGGAAAGTGGAGATAGTAAGGCAACATTGAGTGTAAGAATGGAATGGAAAAATGCTGATGGAAAAACTCAAATTGAAGAGAGTACAACTTTTGTATTCCGAGCCAATGGTAATGAAAGATCAATTGATCGCTTCACCACTTTAAAAGCCATGGATAAAAAAATAAGCCTCAAAGACACCAAAGAAGGTATGCTCGCAATAAGAGTAACCAGAGCACTGGAACACCCATCTGATGATCCTCAGATTTTTACCGATGCAAATGGAAAACCTACAAATGTTGCGACCCTGAACAACGAAGGTGTAAATGGTTGGTACTACAATAGTGCTGGTGATGAGGGCGCAGATTGCTGGGGGAAAAGAGCAGAATGGGTAAATCTAACCTCCACCATGGGCGATGAAGATATTTCTTTAGTTATCATGGACCATCCTTCAAATGTTGGCTATCCCACTTATTGGCATGCCAGAACCTATGGCTTGTTTTCTGTAAATCCTTTGGGTCAAAAGGATTTTACAAAAGGAAAAGAAATATTAAATTTTGAATTAGGCCCAAATGAATCAACTACATGGAAGCATAGGATATTAATTGTATCCGGCTCTAAGCTGAACAAAGAAATATTGGATAATAAATTCAAAGATTTTTCTAAAGAATAATAAGTAGAATATCCACTTTATAATGGATTGGCTGTGACTGCTACCTTGATTGTTACTTTCAATCTGAATGACAATGGAGCATTAGTAAAGGTGCCGGTCATGTAAATCTTTATTGCGTTGTCATCGGAAATTATAGTTGAAATTTCACCGACAATAGCATCGCAAGTACTTATGTTAAAATCACCAGTGCCATTGACGTGTGTCACATTTAATGGGCTAATCGTACAGGATGATGATGCAGATTGTACAGATTTATTGCTAAACCCAATTTCTCCATTAAAATATATTTCGTCATCGGTAGGGGCATCATAATTCTCAATTGCAAAAAGTATTTCTTCGATTTCGTACTTTTTTATTTTATCAGCATATTTTTTGATCTCCGTATCTGTAGTTGCATCCAATACAATTGAAATTGTCATTTCATCAGTACCGGTTACTGCCACAGGAAGTGATTGCGATATGGTAGAACTAAATTTAACGTCAGTGAATTTTTCCACCTCATCACAACTCAATAGTGTAGAAAGGGAAAATGCAGAAATAAAAATGATACTTAGTTTATTCATTTTACGGAAGTTATATATTTTTAAAAATTATCGTCTTACTAATATTAACAATCAAAATAATAAATAATTGCTTCAATTGTAGACAATATTGAGTATAAAAAAAGCCTGACGTAATTGTCAAGCTTTTAATATGAATTTATTCAATTTTATTTTAACGCTGCAAGGTATCCATCAAACTTTGCCTTTAATGCAGGATCAGATTTGATTGCTGCTTTAGTGGCTTTATATGCTGTAGTTCCCATGGCATTTTTAGCCAATAAGTTTACAACATCTTTTGCTGCTTTCTTTTTCTTATCAATTTGTTTGTTTACTACAGCCATAAATTGCGTTTCCCACTCTTCCGCCGCTTTTCCTTCTCCTTTTTTCAACTCTTGAAATCTCTGACCGGTCATACCTTCTTGCTTCTCAATCATATCGTTGACCATAGGACTAATTCCACTTACGATGCTGTTTTTTGCTAATTCAATGATGGCATAGTTTTTCAAATCTTCATCTGTCACATCTTGTACTTTGGCATTTGCAATTCCGACAGACAGCAATAATACTAATGCCATCAAGCTACTCGTTAAATTTTTTTTCATTACGCTCACTTTTCAATATTTATGATTTATAAAATAATTTTCAGCTGACAAATATAATAAAATATGCCTGAATAATTCTTGAGATAATTTATGAAACATTTAGCGTATCAAAATACACCCTTCTCTCTTGGACGAATTAGATGGGCATGAATTTTATTGAAATAGTTCCAGTACTATATATTCTTCAAATTTAAATCAAAAATTCAAATTCAATCTGACATTAAAAAACCTTTGCGATAGAGAATTTGGTACGGCATAATAATTATTATTTACATCATTTACCCAGTAATATGATATCGTATTTTGATTTCCGGTTAAATTGAGGATTTCTGCGCTTATCCATAATGATTTCAAAAAAGCATCTTCATTTTTCAGCCCGAATTTAATCATCTTAGAAAACCCAATGTCAATTCGCTGATATTCGCTTCCTCTAAAACTATTTCGAAACTCAGGGTTAACTGGTGGTGAGAAAGGTAGTCCACTGGAATACAGCAGTCGTAAATGTACTTTGAAGGTAGGTGCATTTGGAATATGATCTTGGAAAAAAATGCCAATATTCACTCTCTGGTCAGATGGCCTTGGGATATAGCCACGATTATCAGTTTCGAGGTCTTCCTTTGTTGATAAAAAGCCCAAGCTAAACCATGATTCATCTCCCGGAATAAATTCCCCACTAACTCGGAAGTCGATCCCTGTGGCATATGCTTTAGCAATATTATCTGCAAAATATCTGATCCTCACATTTTCAATATCGTATGGATTCACATTCCATAAATATTTGTAATAAACCTCGGTGATAAACTTAAATGGCCTCCCCCATTTTGTAAAGTTAACATCCATTCCAATAATGCTGTGGAGTGAAGATTGCGCTTTCAGGTTTTTATTAATTTGTCCTTGATTATTTCTAAATTCTCTATAAAATGGAGCTTGCTGATAAAGACCAGCTGAGGCTTTGAAGCTTGTGTTTCTCATCTGTACAGGCATCCAGGAATATTGTATTCTCGGACTAATTAGTAATTCTTTATTAAAATCTTGATAAAGTATTCTAAGTCCATAAGATAGGGATTGATTGCTTTTTAAATCTGTAGTATTCTGCCAATAAGCATGCAACCTCGAATAATTTATTTTTGATTGGGAAGTAACAGCATCAGTAATTGTCACGTAGTCTGCAGAGTCAATAAATTCATATTCATTGAGGATATCATCAAAACTATGATTGCCATATCCTATTCCGAATTCCATGGTATTTTTTTGGTTGATAACAATCTCATTTCTTGATTCTACATTGAGCAGGGTAGCATTTAATAAATTTCTTCCTGAAATGTAATTTGTTCCGATGCCTATGTTTACTAAACATTCATTAAAACCAGGAGATCCTGGGTCCGTATCAACATTGCAAAGAAGATAGCCGCTTTCGATATCGTAGTATTCTCTCTCTCTCGAATATGTACCTGATATAATCAAATGACTTCTCCAATTTTTTGAAAAACGATGGCTCAATCTCACTCCTCCCTGCCAGGTATCGTAGGTTAATTTTTCCTGCCCATCAAAAGCAACAAACAATCTCAACTGGTTGTTGAATGTTCCGAATGTAGTTTCTCTATTGGTAGGTTTGACGAGATATCTATTCTGGGCATAAGAAAAAAGTACGCCAATGTTCGTTTGATCACGCTTATTGTCTTTAGAAATATCAAAGTTGAGATAGGTCTGAACATCGGTAAATCTTGGTCTGTACTCTCCTTTTGTTTCAAGTGTATTCAACAAATAAGTAGAGGACTTGTGCCTGGCACCTATTAAATAAGTCATTCTATCATTTTTTGAAGCACCTTCAAAATGTATGGATCCTCCCAACAAGCCTGCATTTAATGACCCTGCAAACTTCTTTGGTTTTTTATATTCAATATTTAGTGTAGAAGCCAGCCCGTCACCATATTTAGATTCCCAACCACCAGAAGAAAATTCTATCCCTCTCACAAGATCAGTATTTATAAAACTCAAACCTTCCTGTTGCCCGGAAGTGATAATCTGCGGCCTGTAAACCGGTATATTATTTACATAGACTAAATTTTCATCAAAATTTCCCCCTCTCACAGAATAACCTGTGGAAAACTCATTATTGCTTGAAACACCAGGAAGTGTAATTAATAAGCTACTAATATCTTGAAAAGGAGCAGGTACGAATTTTGAATTGATGGGGTTAAGATTATATGTACTGGCCTTTTCATTTAATTGATCAAGCTTATTTTCATTAATATCTACTTGATCCAAAATTCTTACAGCGTCTTTCAGTTCCACTGTAAATCGATCTTCGGATAAATTTATGGATGAAATAAGTAGTTTTAGTTCAGCATACTGAATATGGCTAAATACTAGAAAATTATCATTATCAACGTCACTAATTAGAATTTCAAATTCGCCATGAATATCCGTAACGAATCCCCTATTTGTGCCATCAATAACCACATTTGCATTAGCAATTGGAATCTGCTTAACATCAGTTACCCTTCCTTTCAAGAGTTGACCAGATTGCTGGGCGAAAGAAATAATTTGAATGAAGAAAAGGAAGAAAAGAAGTAGATGTTTCATTGGTATCCGCAATCGGATGAAATTTCTATTGATATCTTACTTTTTAAATTTGAATAGCAAATAACGAACACCGATTAACGATTTTTGATTTAGAGTTTTGATCGAAGATTTTTCTGCGCAGTTTCAATACACTTTACAAAGAATGAAATCAATTCATTATTTTCCTTTGTTGAGTCAATTATTTTTTTGTTAGGTTTTATATAATTTACTTCGATGAATTATTTTCAGACAAACGTATGTTTCCTGCATTTCCTTTAAAATCACTTTCATTTTATGGATGAAGTTCTTTCTTGATTCAGCACTTTGTGCTTCTCCATAATTTAAAGAGACTGATGTGCCGGAGCGAACCAACTGTCCGGATAAGTGATTTCCAGCTTTTGAGTTAGTCATTTCATTTACAATTTTAATTATCAAAATTGTAAAATCAATCAATCGTTCTTCTAAATCATATTTATTCATACTTAATCAACTTCTTAAATCGGTGTTCTTTATTCGATATTTAATATTCAATTTTTTTTTCATGACTTAAAAAAAACGCATTAGCAAAATCTTATATAATTCATTTGAATTTTTCCCAATCGCTAATTAGTCAGTGTTTTTAGCTCTAATATGGTTTTTGTTGGACTTTCTGCATTAAATATCACACTCCCTACTACCATCACATTTGCACCGCAAGATTTTAATTTAGCAATATTATTTGTAGAAACTCCACCATCAACCTGAATGAGTGTGCTCAGTTTATTTTTATTAAAAAACTGTCTCAAATCCGTGATTCTCTGATAAGTGGATTCTATAAATTTTTGCCCTCCAAAACCGGGAAAAACAGACATCACCAATACCATATCAATATACGCTGCTAAATGATAAATTTTGTCAACTGGAGTATCAGGATTAATGGCAATGGCAGGCCGCGCTCCAAGGGCTTTGATGTCTTTGAGTATGGATACTATATCTTTGTCTTTGCAGGCTTCATAGTGAATGTTAATCAGATCGGCTCCGGCCTTTCTAAACCCTTCAATATATTTTTCAGGATTTACTATCATCAAATGAACATCGAGAGGTTTTTTGGCAATTTGATGGGCAGCCTCAACAATCGGAATTCCGAAAGATATATTCGGTACAAAGGATCCATCCATCACATCCATATGAACCCAATCAGCCTGGCTTTCATTGATCAAATTAATAGTGCTACCCAATTGTAAAAAATCCGAATTAAGTATTGATGGTGCAATTAGTGACATATAAAATGCTTGATGTTTTAGTGCGAAGGAAAATTTAAAA
Organism: uncultured Roseivirgaceae bacterium; assembly: GCA_964423255.1. Classification (GTDB taxonomy): domain Bacteria; phylum Bacteroidota; class Bacteroidia; order Cytophagales; family Cyclobacteriaceae; genus JAAUQL01. The sequence continues at coordinate 9,963 of CAYREN010000116.1, forward strand.
ATTGTAAATATTGTATAATATCCATAGGAAGAAAAATCTTAACATAATCTTATTAACTCAATATTCAATCAAACTGACTACAAAACTAATCAGGGCAGAAAAATTAAAGTACCACCAGTTTAGATTTTTTCATTTCTCCCCCATCGCTGTAGGTAAGAATATATGACCCAGGTTTTAAAAATGAAACGTCCACTTCGATAGGATCAAGGTCGTTTTTTACATTAAGTCCTACCGATTGGATAAAACTACCTTTCAAATCATAAAAATTAAGATCCGTTAGTTCCATTTCAGCCAAAGTATCTATATAAAAATATATGATTCTTTTATTTGTTACAGGGTTTGGAAAAATCACAAATTTATTTACCACATCACCCTCATTGACTTTTACCCTATTAAAGGCCCTCACAAAATTCGGAATACCATAGCCAATAAGCGTGTCCGGCTCATTAGATTGACTGGCAGTCATCTTTAGGTATTGAATTACTTCAATGTTTGTCAATTCAGGATAAGCCTGCCAAAACCCAGCAACTAATCCACTTACTAAAGGTGCTGAAAAAGAGGTCCCATTGGCAAATGTAATTTCTTCATCATTTACGATGTTTACCCAGGTACCCAATGCTGAAACCTCCGGTTTGATCCTTCCGTCGCTTGTGGGACCAAAAGAGCTGAATGTTGACCTTTCTAAATCATAAGTAACAGCTCCAATAGAAAGAATAGAATCAGCATCTGAGGGGGCATTAAGATAGGTCCAACTTGTATTCCCTTCATTTCCCACGCTGCTCACCACCAACATCCCTTTTGATGCTGCCAAAGTAGCAGCCCTAGTGATTATCGTTGTTTTTCCATCAAAATCTTTATAACTATAATCCATAGTTTCATCATCAAAATAGGAATAACCAACGGATGAATTTATGATATCTACTCCAATACTATCGGCATATTCTGCGGCAAACAACCAATTGTACTCTTCGATATTATACTCAGAACTGATGTCTTCGGTCACACACAATACTATATCCGAATATGGGGCGGTACCGGAAAATTCTCCTTCTTTAAAAGCTGAAATACACGATAACACCTTTAAACCATGTGAGTCATATTGAAATACATTTGAAGACCCTCGAACAAAATCTTTTGCGCCAATTATTTTATTATTATCAATAAGATGAGAAAAGTAGGAAGATTCATTTACGTATTTAAAACCAGAATCAAATACGCCAATAAGCATCCCTTCTCCCCGATAACCTGCCTCATGCATAGCATCAACACCAATAAGTTCATTTTGTGCATATGATTCATAATCAGTGAAACTATCCGAGGAATTCTTATCTCGTTTACTTCTCCTTCCATTTCCATCAGAAGAGCCAATTTTTCTCCCTGGGGCTACAAAGGAAATATCACGGACAAATGGCAATGATCTCACTTCACTTTCCCTGTCTTCGCTCATTTCAACCAATACCCCATTCATCCATTTTGTAGTAAAATAGACATCAATTTTGTCAATTCCCTTAAGAGCAATCAAATATGAATTAGATACCGGAAGGTCATTATTTAATATTTCTATATTCTGATTTTCTCTTCTTTGAATTGCCCTGACAGATAAAAATTCTTGTGGTCTATCAACTGAATAGAAACTCCCTTCTTTATCTATGAATGTAATTATATAGCGATTGACTTTCCCCAAAGAAGGGAAGGACAAAATCGATAACATCAAAATTACTATAAATCTACTCTTGCCCATACTCTACCAAATATTGTAAATATCTCAACCCACTTTCTATTATTTCCATACCGAGAAAATCACCTTGTTTGTAATTCAGTATAATTTTTTCTTTATAAACCAACCCTTTTCCTTCAGCATAAACCTCTTTTCTTGATATGAATTTAACAATTTTATCAGGAAGATCTTCCCGAATTACAGTCACTGTACTTTTATAACTACCAGTAGAGTCTGAATAAGGTTGGTTTATTTCCATCATTTCAAATTCATCTTCATTTTTATTATTAAGCCTATTTCCGTCCCATGTTTTATTTTCAACTAATGGAAATGTCAAATTGACTAACGGCACATTG
>CAYREN010000117.1:0-5036 GCA_964423255.1 uncultured Roseivirgaceae bacterium
TTGACAAACAACTAAAAACCAACAGGCGTATTCTAAAGGAGTTCAACAAAGCGGGCAAGGCCACAGTCAGAAAAGAAGTGCTAATCTCTGAAGGGTTCAATCCAAAATTCTTCACACATTATTGGAAGGCAAAAAATGGCAACTTATATCTTTTCTGTTATGAATTTGGCTTTATGAGCAAATCAGAAAATATCAAACCTGCCTACCAGCAAAGCAAGGAAAAGTATGTGCTGATCCAGTGGCAACAATACATGGAGTAGGTGGTAGGGAATATAGAAATTTATATTTCAAATTAAATCAAAGCTTTCAAAAATTCGCGAACTTCTTTGTAGGTAGGCACATTAAAATTTGCCGCCGATGATGTATTGCCCACTTTTATGGTAACAGCATTATCGGGCATGGCTTTAAAGGTATCTTCGTCTGTCCAGTCATCACCTATTGCCAAGGCAAAATCATTTTCATAGGTACTAAGCCATCTTTGTGTAGCACGGCCTTTGTTTACATCAGCATTTTTTATTTCCACCACCATATTCCCTTCCAATACTTGAATATTTTTTTCTGTTGACAAATATTTCAAATGGCTGGTAAGTTCGCGTGATCTTAGCTCTCCAAGACCTGTCTCTGCCTTTCGGAAATGCCATACCAGGGAGTGATCTTTTTCCTCAAGAAATGAGCCTGGAGTTCTGTTAACGTATGCATCTATTATTGGTCGGAACTCATTTTTCCAAGTGTTTTTTAATTTGGTAATGGGTTCCCAGTCTCCTTTTTTCTCTTTTAACCAAACGCCATGTTCAGCGATAATGTCCAATGGCAAATTTCCCATCCAGTTTTCGAGTGTTTCTTTATCACGACCACTGATAATCACTACTCTGTTTTTAGCATGTGAAGATAGTTTTTTTAAGATGCCCAGCAATTCTTCATCAGGAAAGGCCATTTGTGGGTCGGGCTGAAATCCCGTGAGGGTGCCATCATAATCCAGAAACATAATTCTATGTTTTGCCTTTTTAAAATGTTGAATAATAGTTTTAGTTGCTTGTTGATCAAGGATCTTTGTAGCCATAGATTTTTGAATATCAATAATATGATTTAATCGATCCATAAACATATTCACCCAATGGTGGATATTGTAGCGCTTTAATGTTTCTTGCATTATGCTTATATGCATAATTTGCTCTTCTTCCGGCATGGTCAATGCCTGGTAAATGGCCTCTACCATTTGATCAGTATCGTTAGGGTTTATCAATATTGCATCGGACAACTCCTTAGACGCCCCAGCCATTTCGCTCAATATCAGCACGCCTGTTTTGTCTAATTTGCTAGCGATAAATTCCTTAGCCACAAGATTCATCCCATCTCTCATGGGGGTAATGAGGGCGACATGTGCCATACGATAAAAGGCTGATAAGGACTCCAACGCAAAAGATCTGTAGAAATAGTGTATGGGCGTCCAGGTGAGTTTGCCAAAATTTCCATTTATCCTTCCTACTAGCAAATCGACCTCTTCTTTCAAATCTTTATATTGCCCTACATTATCTCTGGAAGGAACTACAATCATAATGATGGATACCTTTTCCTGATATTCAGGGTATTTTTTGAGGAAGTTTTCAAATGCTTCAAGCCGCTTGGGCAGCCCTTTGGAATAATCCAGTCTATCTATAGAGATGATAAGCTTCTGATTTCCCAAGGCAGATCGGTATTTTATTTCCTGATCAATTGTTTTGGGAGAAGCTGCAGATATGGCATATTTATCATAGTCTATCCCCATGGGAAAAGAATCAACTTCTATAAACCGATTTCCGGATTCTATCCTGCCTCTCGAATTGGGTATGCCTACCAAGCGACTTACTGAAGATAAAAAGTGACGCATGTCGTCGTAGGTATGAAACCCAATAAGATCTGCTCCGAGCATCCCTCTCAATATCTTTTTTCTCCAGGGCATCATTCTGAATACTTCGTAAGAAGGAAAAGGAATATGTTGAAAAAATCCAATAGAAGCATGGGGGAGGTATTGCCGCACCATTTGAGGTAGTAATAGCAATTGATAGTCATGAATCCAGATGGTGTCTCCATCTTTCGCTACTTCTAAGACTGCAGAGCAAAATATATTATTGGCCTCTACATAAGCATCAAAAAATTTTTTATCAAAATTGGCAAACTGTAGGAAATAGTGAAATATGGGCCAAATGGTATCATTGCTAAACCCTTCGTAAAAATCTTCAATGAGCTTTTTGGATAGAAAAACTGGGATCATGTTTTCCTTTTTCAGATCCATAGTAATCTGCTTTTTCTCTTCTTCTTTTTTGATGTTTTGGCCGGGCCAACCCACCCACATGTTGTCTCCAGTTTTATATATTGAGCTCAGTCCTGTGGCAAGGCCACCTTCGCTGGCCACATAATAAAATGAATCTTCTTCCTGAATTATTTTGACAGGAAGTCTGTTGGAAACAATAATGGTTTTGCCCATAATATTTGTTGTTGAGTTATTTTATAATCTTCATCTGAGCCCTCGGCAATTAGGTTTAAACTTTACAGTAATGTTGAACCTGCCTATGTCCGCAGACAGGCTTGTTTCAGGATCTGTCGAATTTCTACAAAGACCTGCTTGCAGTAGGCCGGTTCAGGATGACCCTAAACGCATTAACTGGTTTAAACCCGATGACCCCATCTGAACCCATTACTTTATAAAGTTATTATTTATTGAATTGTTTCAACTTTATTTCTGTCAGTTTTCTTTTGGTGTCCAACGAAAAATCACTTTTCTGTATCCAATTATAATACATAGGTTCTTTTTGCAATATGTCTATAACACGCTTTCCTTTGTGTTTGCCAAAATTAAAAACCTCTTCTCCATTATCATTAAATACCATCCTTCCTGCGAGGTCAACCATTTTTTGAAGTGTGATTTTATGCACGGCATCCATGTCATTTGCAATAATGCCCAGTTTGTTGCCTTTCATATCTTCCACCTCTTGACCATTATAAAATTCCAATTGTTTTTTGAATATTTCATAAGTAGCAATAGTATCTGCTTCAGCACTATGGGCATTTTCAAGGTTTTGACCACAATAGAATTTGTAAGCTGCAGAAAGGTTTCTTTTTTCCATCAAGTGAAAAATCTTTTGTGCATCAATTAGTTTCCTTTTCGAAATATCAAAATTGATTCCTGCTCTGAGAAATTCCTCTACCAGCACCGGCACATCAAATCTCAAGATATTAAAACCACCTAGGTCACTGCCTTCCAAAAACTTAGCAATTTTTTTTGCAAGGTCTTTGAATAGTGGTGCATCTTTTACATCTGCATCATAAATACCATGAATGAGGCTGGTTTCAATTGGAATGGGTATGCCCGGATTTATCTTCTCTGTAAATATTTCTTCGTTTCCATTAGGTGATATTTTCAAAATCGATATTTCTACAACTCGATCTTTTGAGATATTGATACCGGTCGTTTCCAGATCAAAAAATGCAAGAGGGTTTTTAAGATTTAATTTCATAGTTAATTGTGTTATTTGATAAGGACCAGAAAATCAGCTGTTATTCGCAATTTTATTGATGTATAGCTTTATGTGAAACAGGTTGGGTTCAAAATTAATTCAATTATAATCCAAATTATGTCAACTGGCAGCATCAATTATTTTATCGGCTATAGATTGTAAATCCATGTTGCCAAAATGCCCTGAACTCATTAAAAGGAGATTTGCACTCTTCCAATCTTTTTCAATTAGGTGATGCTCCAAATCATCAGCAATAGTAAATATTTTTAACCCATCAAAATGAAATGCATTTGCGATATGCTCAATATTAATCTTACTTTCTGAGGCTTGTTTATTATTATGTGGGTTGAAGTATATCAATGCCTCATCAGCATCACGGAGCGTGTCTTGATAGTTGTCAATAAAGTTTTTGTTTAAGCTGCTGAATGTGTGCAGTTCTACACAGGCAACCAATTTTCTTTTTGGGTATCTCTCTTTGAATGCCGATGTAGTTGCTTCCACCTTTGATGGCGCATGGGCAAAATCTAAAAATACCGAGGCATTTTTATTTTCTTTTAGTAATTGTAATCTTTTCGATGCACCTTCAAATGAACTTATGGCCTCGTAAAACATATCGTCGGTAATTCCAATTCTACTCAGTAATTTTCTGGCACCATTTAAGTTGAGCATGTTGTGCTTTCCAAATATCTTGACGGGAATAAGTCCGGCTTCAGCTTTCAGGTATGTGATGCCATTTTTTACAACATAAGGGTGAACAGGATAGTGAAATTGATTTACATCTGTTCTCTGGTTGCTGGCAATAACCAATGCCATGTCGTCCTCTTCACAGAAAATGAGTGTGCCACCTTTGGGGGTCGCATCTGCAAATATTTCAAATTGCTTAACGTAATCATCTACAGTTTTAAAGGCATTGATATGATCCCAGGCTATTCCGCTTATCAATCCTATGTGGTGCTCGTAATTGAGAAATTTTGGTGTTTTGTCCAGTGGCGAAGAAAAATACTCATCGCCCTCGATAATGATGATTGGTGCATCAGACAATTTCACAATATTATCAAATCCCTCCAGGTATGCCCCAACAACATAATCAAACTTTCTATTGGAGTAATTGAGCACATGCATGATCATGGCAGTAATGGTTGTTTTCCCATGGCTACCCGCAATTATAATTCTTTGCTTATCGTCAGATTGTTTTCGAATATACTCAGGAAAAGAGTATATCGGCAAACTCAATTTTCTGGCTTTAATCAACTCAGGATTGTCTTCTTTTGCATGCATTCCTAAGATGACAGCATCGAGATCTTTGGTAATGTTAGTGTCGTCCCAGCCATATTTTTTGGGTAGTAGATTATGCTTTGCAAGTTGTTGCTTAGAAGGATCATATATATTATCATCAGACCCGGTCACTTCAAGTCCATTCATTTTTAGTGCAATGGCCAGACTATGCATTACGCTCCCCCCAATGGCGATGAAGTGAACTTTTTCTTTCTTATTTATTGTCATCTATGGTGTAATTATTGTCTCAAAGATAGTACAAAATGA
>CAYREN010000117.1:5136-11860 GCA_964423255.1 uncultured Roseivirgaceae bacterium
ATGGAAAAGTTTGTTAAGAAATTTCCCATACCAGTTATTTCATATTCTACTGAAACAAGTTTATTATTTGGCCTTACTAAATATAATGCATTCAAATTTAAAGGTGAAAAAATTGACAGTGATGCTGGTATTCAGCCGTCAAGTGTCAATTCACTTTTATATTATACCCTTAATAAACAATTTAAATTTAATGTAGAAACGGATTTGATGTTGAAGGACAATAAATACAATATCAAATCAAGGTTTACGTATTTGGATTTCCCGGAACTATATTTTGGCACCGGAAACAATACAGTAAAAGATAGCGCAAGAAATGTTTTGGTCAGGAGCCTGGAGCTTTTGGGTGGTTTTGAATATAAGGTTTTAAATAATTTTTACGCAGGTATTTCTTATACTTATTTGAACTACTTGGATGTATCTTACACCGATACAATTTATGTTGAAGAAGGAGATGATCTAAGCGAAAATGAAGGTTTGCAATCAGGTATTGGCATCTCATTATCCTATGAAGGACGTGACAATAGGTACAATCCCTACAAAGGATCTTATGTGATTTTTCGCTTTAATTTTTTTGAAAAATGGTTAGGGAGTGATTTTGAATTTACCAAGTGGTCTTTGGACTTGAGAAAATATGTAAGTATTGTCCCTGAAAAACTCGTTCTTGCCGGACAATTATATACCGAAAATGTAGCAGGAGATGTACCTATTCAGGCACTGGCGTTTTTGGGAGGAACAAGTAGAATGCGAGGTATTTACGAAGGTCGGTATAGGGATTTCTCCTCATCAAGCGGGCAACTCGAAATGCGATTTCCGATATTTAGTATAATTAGTGGGGTGATGTTTGGAAGTATAGGTCAAACAGCTCCCGATTATTCCAAATATTCTTTTGATCAAATGCACTGGGCTGCAGGAGGAGGGCTAAGATTGATGATTGATAGTAAACATAGGATAAACATACGATTGGACTATGGTATAAGTAAGGACGACAGTACTATCTATTTTGGCTTTATGGAAGCTTTTTAATTATGTTTTATCATAGCAGCACGGTTTTTACTAATTTACCACATGTCCACTTTAAAGAATTATTAACGATGAAAAATTATATTTTTATCCTGCTGTCAGTATTTTCAATTCAAGGCTTTGCGCAGAGTAATGCCATTATAACTGAAACGACAAAGATTATAAAGACATACCCATACTCTGATCCGAGTCCGGTTCCAATTATAACGGAGAATCCAAAGATCTATCCATATAATAAAATCGAAGGATACAGCCATCAGGGAAAAGATCTTCCATGGAAAGTCATAGTAATGGAAAATGACTACATCATAGTATGGGTGTTGCCTGAAGTTGGCGGTAAAGTATGGGGAGCAATAGAAAAATCAACCGGGAAGGACTTTATCTATCAAAATGATGTTATTAAATTCAGGGACGTTGCTTTGCGGGGCCCCTGGACTATGGGAGGTATTGAACTTAATTTTGGAATTATAGGGCATAGTCCGTCAACCGCTTCTAAAGTTGATTATTTAACCAGGGAAAATGATGATGGCAGCGTAAGCTGTTTTGTAGGCAACATGGATTTGCCTTCCAGAACACAATGGAGAGTTGAAGTCAGATTGTCTCCTGATAAAGCATATTTTGAAACTAATGTTATGTGGTATAACCCTACACCACTGAATCAATCATATTATAACTGGATGACCGGTACCGCAGTAGCCGCAGAAGATCTGGAATTCTACTGCCCTGGAAATTATTATCTGGAGCATAGTGGTGAAGTAAAACCATGGCCTGTAGATGCTAAAGGAAGAAATATAGCTATATATAAAAACAACAATTTCGGCCCTTCCAAATCGTATCATGTCGTCGGGAAATTTGAAAATTATTTTGGCGGATACTATCATGATAGCAATTTTGGATTCGGACACTGGTCTCCTCTTGAAGAAATGCCCGGGAAAAAAATATGGCAGTGGACTCATTCACGTGCTGGAGAAATATGGGAAGATCTTGCCTCAGATACTCACGGGCAACATATAGAATTTCAGGCCGGTAGACTATTCAGTCAACATTCCGGGAATCAGATGAATCCTATTCGCCAGGCTGGATTTTCACCCTACAATAGTGATCGCTGGGAAGAGATATGGTTCCCCATAAAGGATATTGGAGGAATGACAACCTCATCACGATATGGTGTATTGAACATAACAAACAAAAACGATAATTTGACCATAGGAATAAATGCCCTGCAACATATAAAAGATACCCTATATATAAAAGTTGATAATCAGATCACCAACAAGGAACCCATTGAAATGAAACCCATGGAGGTACTGACAAAGAATGTACCGATAAAGTCAGGTAGTGATTTTGAAGTATATGTTGGAGATAAAAAACTGCATTATAATTCAAAACAAGACTCTTTAATTATTAAACGGCCCTTTAAGGTTCCTAAAGATTTTAAGTTGTCCGACCGTCAACAACTATTAACAGACGGAATGGAAGCCATGAACTACAGGGAATATGAAAGAGCAATCAATATATTCAATAAACTACTCGACAAGGATAAGTCTGATAAAGATGCCTTGTTGGCATTGTCCGAATTGTATTACCGTAGAGGAGAGTATGACAAAAGTTTTCAATCATCCAATCTCGTCTTAATGCAAAACACATATAATGATCAGGCAAATTATCTGGTAGGGATAGTCTATAGAAAAAAAGGAGACTTCGTTAATGCCCTTGAATCATTTGGTTGGGCTGCAAGGTCAATAAAATACAGAACAGCTGCATACGAACAAATGGCAGAAATTTATGTCCGATTGAAAAGCTATGATAATGCTGTTAGGTACGCTCAAAAATCATTGGATTTTAACAAATATAACATTAGGGCTATCGAAACCAGTATAATAGCAAACAGAATACTTGGCAATAAAACCAATGAATTGATCCGGAGTTTGCTTGAAATTGATCCGCTTAACAATCTTGCCAGATATGAAGCTTTTTTATCAGACAAAAGCGATGCAAAAAAAGACAGTTTTACAAAACTTATAGCAAATGAGTTCCCGGAAGAGACCTATTTGGAACTTGCAATTTTTTATAATTCTTTGGGATTGACCCACAACTCAGATGAATTACTTTCGATGAGTCCGCCCAGCGTAAAAAATGAACTGTGGCTGGCATATCTGCATCGGTTTGACAATCCTCAAAAAAGTGACAGTCTGCTATTAAAAGGCATTGCATCCTCTCCTAAATTTGTCTTCCCCTACCGCCTTGAAAGCATAGAAATGCTCGAATGGGCAAGGAAACAACAACAATCCTGGAAACTGGATTATTATTTGGCTATCACGTATGCAGGTGTAGGCAGAATTGACGAGGGTGTGGGAATGTTAACTTCCCTAAATAATCAACCAGATTCCTGGGTGTTCTACCTGACAAGGGCCGCAATGCTTGGAAAGGCAAACCCGGAGCAACAAAAAAGTGATTTGCAAAAAGCAAACGAACTGGCTCCTGAAAGCTGGAGAACCTGGTATAAATTGATTCAGTTTTATCTGACAAACAAAGAATACAATAGTGCTCTCGCGCTTTCTAAAAAAGCCTGCAAAAGTTTTCCGGATAGTTTTGAGCTTGAATTCCTCTATTCCAAGGTACTTTTAAACAACGGAAACTATCAACAGTGTATCAAAATTTTAAATAATATTCAACTTCTTCCATCAGAAGGCGCAGGTGCAAGTCGAATAGTTTATGAAGAAGCGCATCTAAAATATGCACTTGAATTGATCGAAAAAAAGAAGTATAAATCTTCAATAAAAGTACTTCACGAAGCAATGGAATGGCCTGAAAATATTGGCGTTGGGAAGCCCTATGACCCTGAACAACGCAAGGCGGAATTTCTGCTGGCATATAGTTATGAAAAGATTGGGAATAAGACGCTGGCCAATGAGCAACTGAAAAGTATTATTGACTACACCCACAAAACAATAGATAATTCCAGGCCTGATCATTACCTCGGCTTGCGGGCTTTAAAAATGAGCGGAAAAGAAGATGAAGCAAAAGCATTATTGCTACAAATAAATAATTCATCGTTAATTGACAGTGGTGTGAAACAATGGATATTTGATGAATACAATAATACTGGTAGCAAAACCGAAACCAAATATAGTCTGCTGACCCACATCACTAATTTGGTTAACGATTGAGTTTTGATAAATCAGACTTAAAATGAAAATCAGATGTATGTATGTAAATGTCTCTGCTCTGAGGATATTGGTCACCGGCTTAGCTATTCATTTTTTATTTCCAATAACTTCCGTTTAAAGCCTAACCATCCTGCACCAGCTTGAAAAGCTGCCAACAATTACACAGGCTTACCTTGATGAAGCACAGGGAGGATGGCTGGTTAAAAAAATCGATAAAAAAGTCCGAGTCTTTAAAAATGATAAAAATAATGAGCTCATCCTCTCCAATGGATTGTTTTCACGCACTTTCAGGCTTACGCCAAATGCTGCTACAATAAGTCTAAAAACAAATAACAATCAACAGGAATTGGTCTGAGCTGTGAAACCGGAAGCAGTTGTTACCATCAATGAATTCACAATTGATGTGGGTGGGCTGACGGGTCAGCCTAAACTGGCGTTTCTATATCCGGATTGGATTGATGAATTGAAAGCAAACCCGCTGTCATTCATATGTTCTGGTTTTAACGTTGATGAACCAGTGGCAGAATTAACATTAAAACAGGAATAAACTTTGTTGCTTGCATTGTCTGATTATTTAAGTGATAACAGGATGTTGAGAAAAAATGACATCCGTAGAATAATTGAAAATAGAACATTTGAAAAGGTGGATATAATTGAAAATGGAGAACATCTTTTTTACAGGAAGCATTTGAAACAACAAATACAAAAAAAGTGAAATTTTGAAACTAATAATTCCACATTATAATAATATAATTTCTTTAAATAGAGGCAAGTAGCCTCAAACAGTCAAGTACATATAAAATTAGAATTAAGTAACGTTTGACCAACAAGAAAAGGATGCTTGTTTTTAGGTGACAATACCAACAAATACACGAGCAGGTAACTTGATTTTCTGTTGAGTAGATATAAAGTGTGGTAAAAATAAATGAAATTTATGACTAGGATATCGCCGCTAATTTATAGTATTAATTCTTGGTGAATATCATCCCGACCACAGAATAAATATCCGCTTCGACTATGGCATCAGCAAAGATGACAGCACCATTTATTTTGGTTTTATGGAAGCTTTTTAAATATCTATTTTAGTTGCTGTCCAGATTAATTATAATGTGGATTACCTCTGTGGATAAAATAGTTTGTTAGTGGATAAGTCGTAGGGTAACTAAATGATATTTTCTTTTCAGAACCTCTACAATTGATCTAAGTTTGTACTCTCCTTTTATATTTTTACTCGCATTATTTGTAACTTAAATCCATGGATACAGGAAAATCTCAGTCATTAAGATTAGGATCTAAAACAAGAACAATGGTATCTAAGGATATTGGTGAAAGCCTGGGAAAAATTCCACCTCAGGCCATAGATCTTGAAGAAGCTGTCCTAGGTGCCTTGATGCTAGAAAAAGATGCCCTTACCAATGTAATTGATATCCTGAAACCAAATACTTTTTACAAAGAAAATCACAAAGAGATTTATAGTTCTATTGTCGATCTTTTTAACAATTCTGAACCTGTCGATCTGCTGACGGTCACCAATCACCTTCGCAAAAAAGGTAAGCTGGAGTTTGTGGGTGGTGCATACTACATTACCGAACTTACCTCCAAAGTAAATTCCGCAGCACATATAGAGTATCATGCCAGAATTATCATTGAAAAAGCCATCAAGCGTGAGCTGATTCGTATTGCTTCAGAAATCCATTATGAGGCTTATGAAGATACAGTAGATGTTTTTTCTCTCCTGGATAAAACAGAACAATCGCTATTTGAAGTTTCCGAGATCAATATCAGGAAGAACTACGACGACATGAAATCTCTGATGCATGAAGCAATAATTGAGCTTGAAATCAAGAAGGAGCAAGGTGATGGACTGACAGGAGTTCCTACAGGCTTTTCAGCACTTGATCGTGTGACATCCGGTTGGCAAAAATCTGATATGGTGATTATTGCCGCTCGACCTGGTATGGGTAAAACGGCATTTATAGTATCTGCCATGAGAAATGCCGCAGTAGATTTTAAAAAACCTGTAGCAATATTTTCACTTGAAATGTCCAGTATTCAATTGGTCAACAGGTTGATATCTGCCGAAGCAGAGTTGGAAAGTGATAAGATTAAAAAAGGAAATCTGCAAGATTATGAGTGGGAACAGTTGATTCACAAAACAGCAAAACTATCAGAAGCTCCCATCTTTATAGATGATACTCCTGCATTAACCATTTTGGAGCTACGTGCAAAGGCAAGAAAGCTTGTTGCCCAGCATGGTGTTGAATTGATCATCATTGATTATTTGCAGTTGATGTCTGGCGATAGTGGCAAAGGTGGCAGCGGAAACCGAGAACAGGAAATTGCCTCAATATCCAGATCGTTAAAGAACATTGCAAAAGAATTAAATATACCCATCATTGCACTCTCCCAGCTTAGTCGTGCTGTTGAGGTGAGGGGAGGAGATAAAAAGCCCATGCTGTCTGACCTTAGAGAGTCGGGTTCTATTGAGCAAGATGCAGACATGGTATTGTTTCTTTATCGCCCTGAATATTATG
>CAYREN010000118.1:0-11844 GCA_964423255.1 uncultured Roseivirgaceae bacterium
TTCAGATTTTTACAGAGATGTGTTGTATGGGAATTATCCGCAGGATAAATTTATTGGTTTGATCAATGAATTCCAGTCGGGACGAAAAGGAATTTTTTATTCATAAATATTGGTTATTCTCAATTATTAAAATCAAAAAGTCGTTGATAATCTGCTTTGAAATCGTTGGTATTCATGTAATCTTCAGCCATAGACCTTGCTCCTTTGCAGTATTTTAAATAGGTCTCGCCATCCATTTCAATTGCTTCAAGAATAGCTTCTTCTAAACTATTTGGTTTATTCAAATTTACATCCCACCCAGCTTTTTTATCTTTTAATCCAGTCCAGGGAGTTTGATTACTGATAATAACTGGAACTCCCTGATTAAAGGCTTCAAAAATTGAATGACCAAAGTTTTCGCTTTTGCTGGGCTGAATATAATAATCAAAATCACTAATAATTCCTCCAACCTTATCAGGAGTTATTTCTCCTCTATAAGAAACATTGATATTTGATGGAAGATTGCTAATCTTTTCTAAACACTTTTCCCAGTACAGTTGATCTTTGATTGGACCATAAATCCTGTACTCCACTTTTTGAGAAATATTTGAAAACGATTTCAGCACAGGAAAAAAGTTTTTCATTGGACTAATCAATGCTACAGTTCCAAAAACCTTTCGCTTAGATACGCCATTGATATTTATCCCATTGCTCAGCTGGAAATTTGGAATGTTTCCGATTTCAATAATGCATCCAGATTGTCCGGTAAAATAAATAAGGTCCAAATTCTCTTTATCCGTAGTTACATGCCATTTAATATTTCTCCGTAAGACAAAACGTTTTAAAAATGCTAAATAAAATCTTTTTTTAATCGGTTTTATAGATAATGATTCCCTCTGAAGCATTCCTCTGGGTGCAATGACTATTTTGGCATTAATATCTTTTCTTAAAGCCCATAAAGGGAATAATACAAATGATAATGAGAAAATACCATTTATATAAATCACTTCTGCTTCAATTTCAGAAATAATCTTTTTCATCAAACCTAAGCTTCTTTTTCCTTTTGATAAATACAAAACTTGTGAGGATTTCCCATATTTAATCCATTTGTCTATTTCAACTTGCAAGATCGATCCATCGTGATCTTTGTTTGTAGTAAGAATGTAAAAATCGAACACTTCTTCCATCAAACTCACGAGATTTACTAAAGACCTAATTGGCCCACCGGCTTTGTAGGCGGGATCGAAATAATCGTAAAATATGAGAATTTTCTTTTTAGCCACTAATTAATTTAGCACAATTTATTCTATAATTAATTTTTAATCCATGCAAATTGAATATCATTTTGCCAATTTACATGGTAGATACAAACAAGAGATTAAAAACATTAAGCAAAATTTTAAGCATCATCAATCTAATACCTCCCGGTAAACCTCCTCATACATACCTGCAATTTTAACAGGATCAAATCGCTGTACATTTTGAAAGCCATTTTCTGTCAATCTTTTGCGATACTGCTCATCTTCAATTACTTTAATTAAACCTTCACGGATTGAAATAGTATTATTAGGATTCACATAACATGCTCCACTTTCACCGGCAACCCATGGCATTGGATCTATTTTTGATGTGACCACCGGTTTGCCCACTAGTTGAGCCTCGATAATAGGCATTCCAAAACCTTCATACTTCGAAGCAAAACAAACTACTGAGCATTGATGATATAATAAAGCAACTTCACTATAAGGCAAATTGAAATATGAACGAAAATCAATGTGGTGCTTTGATAGCAATTCAACTTGATGTTCAGATAATTGGCCAATTATGTACAATTTATATGGAAGTCCTTCTAAAGCTTCGATAGTTCTCTCTAAATTTTTATTGGATTTAGTTCCTAAATGAAGGACTATGGGCTTTGAGGTATTGGTTATTTTTTCTATGACCTGCTCGTTATTGCTATTGCGTAATTTAGGATTGTAGGGATTAGGTATCACCCTGATCTTTCTTTTGGCAAAAGGAATGATTCCTTCCAACTCCTTTCTGGATTTTTCAGAAATCGTAGTAATTCGCTTTACTAATAATGCAGGGAGCCAAAACCAGAATACAAGAACAATAACTTTTCTAAACCATTTACCGGCAAGCACTGACTTGGCGTCGTGAACAGTAAGTACAGTTTTTCGTCCTGTCACCAAGGCAATATAATGGATGTCGCCGGTGATATGATTTACTTCTCCTTTGTTGCTAAATGCAAATATTAGATTTTTGAATATCCCTACAAAGGATATTCTCTTTTCCGGAACTTCAATTACATCGCAGTTTATACTTTTTAATTGGTCTACAACAATTCCGAATAGCTCTTCTATACTCCGATATCCGGAAGTTTGCTTTCTAAAAAAAAGATTTACTTTCAATGAAATGTATTTTTTATTAGATATTAATTTTCCAAGTATTGGATAAGTAGTATTAGGCTTTATTTCAGAATAATAACAACTTATAAATTATAAAATTGTAAGCTTTTACTTAATACAACTCTCTAACTATTTAGAGCTTATTCTCCAACCAAAGTATTTTTTAAACCCCCACAATAAACCAATAACAAGGATTAGTGATTTCACAAAATGATTGAGCACTACATAGAGTTCAGTTTCGGCTTTAACAACTTGCAAAAAAATAAGAGGTATAAAAACATAAATTAGCGGTTGTGTTTTTCCTATGGACACAATTTTTTTGAAACCCATACTCAAAAATAATCCCCAAAATAGCATAAAAACCCAAGATCCTACTTTACCAAAATTTGCATATGCTTCACCAATCACACTTGTCCCCATAGATGTCCTCTCTCCCAATTGCAATCCTGTAAACCTCATAAAATTTTCTCTGCCTCCTGCGATTTTCTTATTTGGTGAAAGGAATCTTGGCAGTAACGAGGCGGTAAAAGCTTCAAAAATGGTCTCGCCATCTACGAAAGGTTCTTTTTCAGGCATGTTTTCAATTATGGCACTAATAATCCAACCTTGATTTAAGCGGACATTCATTTCAGCCATATACTCATCGTTTCCAAAGAGATCCTCTAATCGATTAAATCTATCATCGACTAAATCAAAAAAAACCTCTGTAGGCGTTTGCCCCATTAATAATCCTTCTCGAAGATACATTCTAAATTCTGCCTTAACGGATTGAATAATAAATGCCATAAGAAATCCAGCTGATATAAGTATAAAACGACGCTTAACAGACATTTTTGTACGTAATACAATGAAACTGAAAAGTAAAGCTATCCAAAGAAGCAAATTGTGAAACATCCCTGCTTGAATTGAAGAAATTAGTGTTAAAAGAAATATTGTTCCAGTTGCTAACCATTTTCTTGAGCTAGCGGGTTGAAAAAGCCATAAAGCTGCTCCAATAAATTTTAAATTCCCTAATAAATAAAATACAAATGCCAGACTCCCAGGAGTAAAACGTCCAAAAATTGGAGATAAAAAACCAATTCCAACCAAAATGATGGGGGCTTTGGGATTAGATATAACAAATTTTTCCATTTGTCTATTTACCTCTTCAATATCCAGTTTACTTTTAAACAATAAAACTCCCACCAGAAAAAACAGGAATCCGGGAACAACCACAGACATATATGTTTCCCGTTCGACATACATAAAATATCGATAGTGTTGATGTTCGAAATTAAAAGATTGGTGTGCACCAAAAATCCATTGAATTGCTGAAATAAATAACATTAATTCTAAAACAGGAATTGTTGTACCCAATCTGTCTATGTATACTAGAAATGTAAACACACATAATGCAAGACCGATAAATGACCATAAGTCGTATTGATGCCACGCTATTAAACTAATAGATAGAGAAATTAGTATGGATGTAGAAATACCTATTTTACCCTTCACTTCTTAGCTTTTTATAAATTTTTTCATTCTCTGATTCGCAATTATAATTACTTTTTCTTACAGGTAAATTTGTTGTAAATAAATGCTTTATAATATTGTATTGATTTAGGTTTTCAAAATTGATATTTAAAACTCTAGGAATAGCATCTTTACATATATGTGAGGTTGTCCCTTCCATTACATCTGGAAACCAAACATCTAAACTACATGCCAGATATTCAAATAATTTATTGGTTTCATTAAATTTGTAATTTACTGTATTTGCTTTATATAAGATCAAACCAACATCGAAATCATAAAGTATGGAAGGTAAATCATAATATTCTACTCCATTAGAATGAAATTTTATCCATTTTGATTTTAATGAGTTTAAGTACATTAAGGTTTCATAGTCAAGGTTGTACGAAAAGACATCTAATGAAGCTTTCCCTTCCAATTCTTTAATCCACGTACAAATCTCAGCTATATATGTGTCATTTAATGAAAGAGAACCTACATATACAAATTTAGCAAGATCTTTTCTTCCCTTGTTTGCGTTTATATTAGTTTGCCAATTTTTTGGAGGGTAATTAGCAAGAATATGAAGTTTTTCTTCATTAAGCCCAACATAATCTTTTTGAAAAAGATCAAGTCTGTTTTTATTAGTTTGTGAAATCCATGAGGCTTTATGGAATAAATAGTTCTTTTCCAATTTATGGTATTGCCTAACCAACCTCATTCCCTCTCGATACCAATCTGGCGTACTATATTCATGATAATGGATAAATAAATCAGATCTTTTATTGAAAAATTTCAGATAGATATAAACAGGCCAAACAGAATAACTTTCATAATACAGCACCTTATCAGGTTTCCAGTATAGTAAACCTATTAACGTTTTTAAATTAAAAACCCAGTATTTCATGAATCTAATAAGCGCCGCTTCCTTAACATTTGGAAATGGAACTCTTATAATATTTAACTTTTTACTAAAGTAAGGTCTTCTATTTTTAATATTATAACAGGTCCAGGCTTTTGTTTGAACACCTTCCTTTTCACCAATATAATTTAAAAAATTGGTCACCGGTGGGTAATATTCCAAAGGCATAAAATGAATTACAGCTAGCTTTATCATAAATTAATCTGATGGAGTATTTTCTTCAATAATGATTCATAATCATATCCTCCATTTATCACTTTATTGTACCCATTTAATGTGATGGATTCTAACTCCTTAGGTTTAGCCATCATTTCCCTTACCTTATTAACCAATTCTTTAGTATTATGATAAAAAACAGCATCACCGCTCTTAAAAAATGATGTCGTTTCTTCATTTGATTCCGTAATCAACGCAGTGCCACAAGCTGGAATTTCAAAGGTACGCGTTGTATGTAACTCCGGTATCCATTTGGATAAAAAGCCCAATCCAAAAATATGATTACTGATTTGCTTGGAATATTCATTTCCATATATACCCTCACCCAAATAATTCACATTTTTCAATTCAGAATTTTTTTTTAGAAATTGTCCCCATTTTTTCCCTGCAACTGTAACTGAAATTCCAGCATGGTCTAAAGCCAAAATTATTGCACCTCTATCCTTCTCAAAATGACCAATAAATACTACACCTTTTCTTTTTTTACTAAATTCAGTTTGGGGGAAATGTATATTTTTATCAAAACCTTGTGAAGTCAATATTATTTGCTTCGAATCCAAATAACTCTTATAGTAATCCAATTCATAGGATTTTGTAGTAACTGCAAAATCGTAAAAAGGCAATGATTTATTGAAGTGGACAGAATTATGAAAAACGAATGCCGGATCAGGGGTGTAATGAATCAACTTGTGAGTTGAATTGCGAAGGATTGTTGTTGTATGTCTGTTAAGATAGACTCCTTTATCTACCCATATGACATCATATTTTTTATTGATACGGGATAATACATACCGGTTAATTTTATTTATTAGTGGTCCGATTTTATATCTAAACGCTAAAGATTGAAGTAATCTATGTACCTGGTAAAAAGGAATATGAGTATCTATCACCTGAAATACATTTGGTTTTAGAATACTCTTGAGCTGAGCTGCACGCATTTTACTTGTGGTCCCAGAAGTATTTTGTCCGATATATAAAAAATTCATTTTGTAAAATTCTTAATTTATAAAAATCAGATAATGAATCATTTAATGAAAAAATTCTCCAAAGAAGATCCATAGCCTTCAGGTCGGAAATTGTTACGAATACTTTGTTTTGCATTTTTTACAATCAAAGAGTAGACATTTCTATTTTTGAAGATTTTCAATATTTTATTTACAAAGCCATCAACCCAATTATTATTTTCTTCAATCAATAATTTTTCAAGGTTAAGGAGATTGGCAAGTTCTCCACAGCCTCCCCTATTGAATGATAGAAATGGGACTTCATAATCTATCGCTTCAAACAATATGCGACCAAGCGCTTCATTTTTATTCAAATGAAGTAATACATCTATATTATTGTAGATATCCTCTTTACTTGAAACAAAGCCTACAAATTCTGTCTCTATTTCTACAATATCTTCCAATTTGACAATAAAATTTTTCACCCATATCTCTTGGACATCAATGGAGCCAAAAAACTTCAAATAAAACTTTTCTTTATTATTTGTTAGTTCTCGCAAAATTGGGATCAAGCTATCAAGTCCCTTTGTCCTGGTAACTCTTCCCACAATTCCAATGGTAAAGGAGGTAGTATTTTTTCCATCAATTCTATAAGTGTGATTGTTTGTAAGGCTATATGGATCGTAAATAACCTTTACAGGATAGCAAGATGGGATATTTGACTTAAGAAAATTGGATACAGTTATAATGTGAATATTCTTTGGGAGCTTATTAAGTCTCGAAGCTGAGCAATCTTCGAGGAGTCTTATGTGGACATAAAATTGAGTATTTGGTAAAATTTTAGCTAATAATTTTACATAGCGAATATGTCCTCCTTCATTGACGTACAATAGTTTTTTTGAAAAGAGCAGAAAACAAAAAACTTTAATATACAGAAGATTTAAATTAGTGAATGCGACTATATTAAAACCTTCATTACTTAGTCTTTTTCCAAAAGAAGAATCTTTGGGTACACATACCTGATAAATAATCTGTGAAGTCCTTAGATACTCAAGTAACACTTGTTCACTTCCGTAAAATTCACCTGAAGGACTAATAATTATTGGCAACATATTTTTAAAAACGAAGAACACTCTTTGGTTTTGTTAGTAAAAGGTATCTCAAGTATTCAAAAGTTTTAAGCCCTAAAACTTTGAGAAGTCTATTGTATAAAATATTTGCTTTGTAATTATAGTTTACGAAAAATTTCTTTCTATCAATTAATGATTTTATATAATTGCTTATTTCTTTAATTCCCTTAAAACTTCCAATGTTGCCGTGCTGTTGAGCTTTAAAAATAGCCAAATTCACTAACTCATTATACAATTCTACTTCTCGTTTATGGCTTGACAACAAGAAATTTTCAATGTGTGATTCAATCAATTTTAAAAGATATATATCATTGTCGAATGTATTTTTTACACTTTTATTTGATATCCTTCCTTTGGATTTATGATGCCTTATTAACACACCTTCAAAGTTTAGGTTGACAAAATTGTAGCCACTGGCTGCAACGCGGACATGAAACTCGTGCTCCTGTGCCCTTAATAGCTTTTCATTATAAGCACCATATTTTTCAAAAATCTCCTTTGGTAAAAGAACTGTTGGTGTGAAAATATAATAGTTTGTTATCAGGTCTTTCAAATCAATGTTATTGGGATATCTACCGGTTGGACTCAATTCATTTTTGTCTTCGCCAAAAAAGTTTAGCGTATTACAGAATGTAAGCTGTTTATTTGATTTTTGTTGAATTATTTGCCGCTCAATTTTTTCGGGTAGTAGAATATCGTCACTATCAAGAAGTTGAATAAAGTCCCCTGTTGCATTCTTAATACCCAAATTTCTTGCTGCACAAGCACCTTTATTTTTTTGCTGAATAACCTTAACTCCCTTTGATTTATAACTTATAGCCAAATCGAATGTAGCATCATTGGAACCATCATCCACAACAATAATCTCTTTGTTTGTCCAGGATTGATTTAAAGCAGATTCAATGGCTTCAGCAATAAATCGTTCTGAATTATACGCAGGTATTATTATAGATACAGATTTGTTTTGACCCATAAAATCTGCTATAATGGTGTGCTTATAAAATGGTCGCCAGCATAGGCAACAGCCATAGAATCTGAATAAATTGAGAAAAGGATGTTATAATTCTTTTGCCATTCTTTAATCGCATATTTTTCTCCTTTTCTGGATGCATCATCTATAATAATACAAAAACGCTCATTTAGCTTACTAATTAAAAAAGGTAATGCGGACATTCTGCTATAGAGATTAATTTCTTCGTATGCAGGGGGACCATCAACTACCACCAAATCCACCTCTTTTATGCTTTTTAATTTATTATTTAATACCTTTTTATCATACCAGGGCATTTTCAATTCATCACCTTCGTTAATGACAAGTGGGGCAAAAACCAGGTCAACCTGGTTTGTCAGGTTTTCCTGAATTAATTTTTCTTTTAAATAATTGTACCAACCTTCATCATGCTCAACAGAACATAACGTCCCATTTGGGATTTGCATTTTTAAAACTCTTCCAATTAATATGGTACTTATTCCCGCCCCGAATTCTACAATGGTATTCCTGTTGTTGATTAAAATTTCATTTATAATAAAGTTTAAAATGAAGGGGCGCAGTGTTTTCTCCGTAATTGGTATGTAGGGGTGGTTATCTAGAAAAGGTCTAAGGTTTGAAAGTCCAATTGAATCCTCAAGAAGATACTGGTACTTTTTTGAATTATTCAATAGGGTATTAAAGAAAGAAATTTTCTTTTTTATATTCATTTTGTACGAGTTAACAAGTTTTTAAATAACAATAACTGAGTTGTTGAAAATATTTTATTAAGCATGTTAAATACTTTATTATTAAAGGGCTTCAAATCTCCGCCACCATATTCAGTTGCTTTTCTTATCCCTTCTTCAAAGTTTTTGGATATCGAATTTCCATATATATAACAATATTTAAGAAATCTATTGGCAATGGCAGTTTTAAATTGTGGTGTGAGTTCAAAATTCTCGTTAATTGTTTGCTCATATGACAGACAAGCCAAATAAGATGAATTAATTTTCCCATTAGAACTTCCTGACGAAATTGAATTTGAAACACCGGCACGATAATATACTTTAGCATCAGGAGTAAAAAGTACTTTCTGAGCATGAGCGACCACTCTATCAATAAATTCACCATCCTGATTCCTCTTTAATCTAATATCCCAAAGACCTGCTTTTTGAATTATATTACGTGGAATCAACCATGCATGAGTACAACCCAAAGGATTCATAATAATCCATTCTGATGAAGTATAATTGCTTTTTGCAAGGTAACTCAGTTGGTGTGATTCATTTAAATCATTTCGGTTGTTCTTAAATTTAATCCAGTTTCCAATAGCAATATTTGTTTTATTATTAAGTAAAGCATTTAATTGAACTTCAATTTTTTTAGGGTCCAATAGATCATCTGCATCCAAATATTGAATAAATTCTCCATTTGATAATTCAAAGGCTTTATTTCGAGCTGTACATGCACCCTTTATATGGTTAATGATGAGCTTAATCTTTTCCGGATAACTTTCTACATATCCCTGAACAATATTCATTGATTTATCAGTAGAATGATCATCAACTACAATGCATTCCCAATGTGTATATGTTTGAGCTAACACGGAATTGAGCGTTTCTGCTATAAATATTTCTGCATTGTAGCAGGGAATGATAATAGAAACTAAAGGTAGCTTATTCTTGATAATGCTAATATTCAAATATTTGTACTATTTTTTTGGTAGATAATTTTTCCAAATCTATCGATATGTAGCTTTAAGTCAGCATTTGTTATATCCTTATAAACAACAACATCAACAGTATAAGGCAACAAAAGATCATCTAACTTATCCATCAAATTCCTAAGCAGATGAAGATTAAAATCATCCCCAAATATAGCCAAATCAATGTCAGATCCGTTTTTGAAAGTTCCCTTTGCCCTGGAGCCATACAGGACTACTTTGTCAACAGAAGGTGTTTTAACAAAAACATCAAATATTTTCTCCCATATAGTCTTTTCAATACCATACAACAATGTCATCATTCTCCTTTGGATATTATTTTGTTGAATGTATCCTTTAATAAAATAAACTGATGATAATAATTGTTCCGAATATCTGAAATTACCTGTCTTGCTGTTTGCTCTTGATATGTATGGGAAGTTAGTATTCGGCTGCTTACCATTTCCATCCAGACATCACCATCTGTTATCAAACCTCTCTTAAAGGCCAACCTGATTACATCCTTACTACCTTGCATATTCGTTTCACCCTGATTTTCATAATAATCTTTCATGCTGTTCCAGGCAAGTTCAAAATTGTATTCGAACGACTGAATAAGACCCTGATCTTCAAATTCATTCAACTCTCCCTTTTCAATGAATTTTTGAAGTTGTGATAAAGCCAAACAAAAATTTGAAAATCTTTGTCGCCAACGTATATCCGGGTTCTTCATTTGCATAGAATATTAAATTTATAATTTATTGATCTATATGAAAAGAGCACAAAATTGAGGTGATTATTTAAACGAATGGCAATATTTAAAACATTTCGTACAAATGATTTAGAGAACCTCAATTAATTCCTTTAAAAAGACCAGTCACTAAAATCATTACCGGTATATTTCTTGAGTTTTTCAACATCTGGAGACAAGATGTCTCTGAGTTTTGATTTATCATTTTCTGAGAAAGGAATTTTATTAATTTTCTTTTTCCCAAATTTCTGTGCCAACCAGTTATGCTTCATCTTTCTTTTTATGGAAATGGGAATTAATGTACCCAGTTTACTTTGACCAATTTTTTTTACTATAGGTAGGTATTTTTTTTTCTCACTTCGTGTATTTCTCTCAAAATCAAATATAGATTCGTCATTGATCTCTTCCACACCAAGAAATGTGAAAACCTTATTGAGTGTATTCAATTTAGATTTTTTCAGTTCCTCACTGGTGATAAATAGAAATTGATCTCTTTTGAAAAAGAGTAAATATTTCTCGAGTTGCCAATAGTAAGAACTTGTTTTTACCCAATTGTTATTTGGATTTTTAATTATAGCAGAAACAAAATTTTTAAGTATATAAGTATCCTGTGAAACTGTTTCATAGTAGTGGCTTATTATTCTCTCAACAGGATCACGTAATATATATATCAATTTAACATTTGGTATTGTCTCATGAATCTTCTCAGGAACATTCTTGGTCATATGGGCCCTGCTATAACCTTGCGACGATTCTCCTTTTATCCTTTTATCTGTTATAAAGTGTTTCTTATACCAATGAATACCCTTTATATATTTGTCTTCGCTACTAAAGAAATTAATTTCCTTTAATTCACTAGTATGTATTTCTGGATGCTTGCCCAAATAGCTATGCAAAGATGTTGTCCCGGCCTTCATTGCTCCTATTATTAAAAAATCAGGTAAACTTCCCTTTATATCTGTATTCATCTATAATTTCAAGTTAATAAATCTCTACAACACACTTTCACATAGTTTTTAAATGATACTGGGTATAATTATTTTCAACTAACCCACACTTTTCAAGTGCGAATAATTTTATAAATATAAACTGAGTTAAATAGATTCTACATTTTTTTGAAAACATTGGCATAAAGAATATTAAGAGAATTACTTAAGGTGTAATTAAAAATATTTTTTCCTTTTAAGCCTACTAGCTAATTCTGCACTAATCTTCAAGGCTCCCTCGTAAAAAAGATGGTCTGTATCGTAAAAATCCTGGGCAACAATACTGGTATGTTCCAGATTAAAATCAATTATCTCTACATCATTATTCGCAGCTAAAGCCTTGTA
>CAYREN010000119.1:0-11737 GCA_964423255.1 uncultured Roseivirgaceae bacterium
ATATTTTTTTGATAACTAATTGTTTCATATTGATTAATCCTTTGTTTTCAAAAACCCCGCATAAAATCTCCCTCATTCAATTCTGGATACATATCAGGTTTCTATAAAACTAAATAAAAATACAATTAATAGGCTTTATAATTTTCTTTTTAATAAATCTTAATTATGTGGTTACCTATTCCATAATTACCATATTTAACAATGTAAATCATCTAATAATAAATTGTACTTATGGATGATTTAAATTTTTTTGATATAGAAACATGACTACCATATTTTTTAATTAAGACTATAAATTTTGAATTCTTGCAACGATTTAAACGGTAGAATTCTTCTAATATTTCCAAACCATAAAGTTAAAATTGATGAAAAAAGTATTTTATTCTGTAGCATTTATTCTCTTCTCTATTTCAATTGGGGAAACAAATTTATTCGCTCAAGAAATTACCACGTGTGATTCGATAAATGATAATTTAACATCAAAATTTAGATTCCTGGGAGAATGGGATGTTAATGGCACACCTAATTATTTGCAACCTGAATCTGACAGTGTTTCTCAATCTCTTATAAATTATGTAAAAGAAACACTTCCGGAAGGAGTTAAGATTTCAGAATCTAACGAAAGTTATTTTGGTGATGATGTACAATTAAACACAGAGTTAAAGACTACAAGTGAGGTTTATTTGACATTGGTACATGAAGGTGCAGGGTGGAAAAATACTTTGGGTTTTTACACATATGATGTAAATAATCCTCCAGCGACTGTTTATGATATTGATAGTTTAGTATTGATATTTCCAAATATATCTCAACCAAATTCAATTAAACCTGGTGATAAGGTAAAGTTAGGATCTTTTTCTGCAAATACAGGAATCGGATATTTTCTTATTGCAAAAGGATGGAAGGATAATACAATATGTGTGAATTCGCATATAGTTTTTTCAGATTCACGGTTCAACACTTTTACAACTGAAGAATTCAGGCAACAAACCATTTTATTAAATTATGTACAAGAGAATAAATTGTTGCTGGGATTTGAAGACATTAAGCGACCTGGCGGGGATAATGATTTTAATGATGCTGTATTTTATATTACAGCTGAGCCTGGTGCAATAGATACAACAGACATACCAATAATACCTACTGCTACTATTAGTGGAGATACAACATTATGCGATGAAAATGCCCCCGCTATTATAAATGTTAAACTTTCAGGACAGGCACCATGGACTATTGTATATGATAATGGCGTTGAAGAAATTGAAATTGAGGATATAGAGAAAAGTGATTTTTCATTTGAAACTACAATAAAAGATACTATCAAACTTGTATCCATTAAGGATAAAAATAATTTAGGCATTATTAGTGGAGAAGCTATTATAGAATTATCGCGACCAATGGCAGTTATTAGTGATCATTCAAATGGTTGCGGAGATAATGCTGCTATTATAGATATTGGACTTACGGGTTATGGGCCATGGGAAGTAGGTTATATAATTGACGGAGAGTCTAAGTCAATTATATCCGATGATAGCCAATTAATTATAGAAATAAATAAAAGTGGACTATTTGAGTTGATTCAGGTTGAAGATGCGAATTGTATCAGTATTGTAGAAGGGAGTATAGATATAACTATTTATGAAACCCCAGTTGCTACTATTGGAGGTGATGTTACATTATGTAACAATGATGAAGCAACAATTCAAATTAAATTAATCGGAACTGCTCCATTCACATTTACTTATTCCAATGGAGAAAATGAATCAACTGTTACTACTAATGAAGACCTATTTGAATTTACTACATCTGAGTTCAAAACATATTCGATATTAAGCCTAGAAGATGCAAATTGTAGTGGAGATGTTGTTGGGTCAGCAACGATATCTGATGGGACCAAAGGATTACAAGTTGACATTATTGCAAATGAAAATAACTGTTTTGGCACTGAAATACAATTGAGCTTAGCTGGAAATACAGAAGGATTAATTGTTTCATGGGAAACTGAGGGCAATGGTACTATCGTAAACGGCAATCAAATTGATGCTTCATATATTCCGGCAGATGGAGAAACGGGGATAATCAAATTTATCGCAGAGGTTACTAATGGGTGTGCAGTTAGTACTATTATCAAGGAAGTAACTATAATCGAAGAACTTGATGCAAGCTTTAATGTATCTCAAATAAAAAACCTTTTGACGAACACCCAAATATTTTTTACTCCATCAGTAAATAGTTATGATGAATATGAGTGGAGATTTGGAGATGGAAATAGAAGCTCAGCAATGAATTCATCAACTGAATATGTAAATGGAGGAAGATTTAATATAGAATTAATCGTGAAGGAGTCAGGTTGTGAAAATGCTGAAAGCATAGAAATAGAAGTATTATCCAAAGACGAACTATATGTTCCAAATGTATTTAGCCCAATAGCCCAAAATCCAGAAAACCAAGTTGTGAAAGTTTATGGAAACAATATTGACGAATTTGATTTTTCCTTCCAAATAGTGAATAGATGGGGAAAAACAATGTATCAAACTAAAAGTTTCCATGAAGCCAACAGTATTGGATGGGGCGGAAAAAATAATAATAATAATGAAGAACAAGAATTAAATGTCTTTACATATATCCTTAAAGGAAAATTTATAGGAGGAGAACGTTTTGAAAGAACAGGAACAATTACACAATTGAAATAATAGCAAAACCATGCAAAGAAAAAACCATTTTTTACTAACAATCGTCCTAATTTTTAGCATAGCAAGAGTTTATGCCCAGGACCCAGTATTCTCGCAGTTTTATAATTCTGCCATATATCTGAATCCCGCATTAATTGCTGAAGAGGAAAATATGAATCTGAATTTTTCTCATAGATCTCAATGGGGAAGTTTAGATTTCCCTTATACTACAAGTCAGGTTTCATTAATTGTACCCTACTTCAAGGATAAACATGCAAAACCTGAAGGGCAAGTTGGAGGAGTTGGTGTTTCATTTTATAGTGATGAGGCTGGTCAAGGTTCAAGTTTAAAAACTTATGGAGGAAATGCATCTTTTGCTTATAACGTCAAGCTTTCCAGCAAATCAATAAACAGATTAACCTTTGGAATGCAAATGGGATTTATTCATAAGAATATTGATAAGAGTAAACTTGAATGGGGAGAACAATATAATCCCTTTATTGGATTTGATAATACTACAGTTCCAGTTGAGATTGATCAAATACAAAATCGCACCTTTTTTGATATAACTGCCGGAGCCTTCTGGAGATATTTTGCTAACTCTGATCTAAAAAATGTTAGAAGTGTATATGCTGGATTTAGTGCAGGCCATCTCAATAATCCAGATCAATCTGTAATAGAAGGCAATAAAAATAAACTACCGGTTTTGTATAAACTTCATGGAGGAATGGTATTTGCTCTTAACGAAAAAGCATCAATCTCAGCAAACTTTCTTTCCATGCTTTATGATAAAGTAAACCAGACAAATGTTGGTTCATTTTTATCTTATAAACTTCCTTTTGATACTCATGGTCAAATGAGCAATCTTGTTGCCAGAGTTGGCGCCTGGTACAGAGTGCAAGATTCATTTATTGCAAGTGTAGAATTTTTGACAAATAACTTGCAATTTGGTTTTAGCTATGATTGGAATGTGACTTCCTTGAGGTATAATAATCGTGGAGCTGGGTCTTTTGAAATTTCTATGGGGTATAGATTTTTTAAACCCTCAGCACCTAAAGTTCGGTATTAATAGTTTATTACAAGCTTTAAACTATGCTTATCCTTTGGCTATAATGGAATAAATATAAAATCCATACCAAAAAATCAATTTATTGTCATTTACTACAATATCATTCAGATGAAAAATATTATTTTAATCGCATTATTAATGTTTTCGTTAAATGCCTTCAGCCAGCATGTGAAATGGGCTGATGAGGTACTTGACTACTCTTCACAATTTGGTAAAAGGCAATATTCAGTTAACCAAGTGACAGGCAAACCAAATGTATTACCAAATTTGGGAGCAAGTCCAAATGCCTGGTCTCCCAAAAAGAAAGGCAAAGAGGAGTTTGTAAAAGTTGGTTTCCGTTCACCAATTAAAATACAACAAATAGTCATCGCAGAAACACACAATCCAGGAGCAATAAACAAGATATTTGCTTATGACAATAAAGGAAAGGAATATTTATTAAATACTTTTCAACCACAAAAAATACCAATTGAAGGAAGATTATTTAGGTTTTATTTCGATAAAACATCCTATACAGTTGCCGCACTTAAAATTACAATCAATAGTAATGTGCTTTCAGGCCATTTTGGAATTGATGCTATTGGAATATCGGATTCTAAAATTCCAATTACAGTAGAGATAAATGTTACTGATGAAATCAATAATGATTATGTCCCAGTAGCACTAAATTCTAATATAAATTCTGAATACAATGAACTTCGTCCTTTAATAGCCCCAGGGGCAAATACCTTATTTTTTAGCAGGCAAAATCACCCAGAAAATACTGGTGGAGAAAAAGATGATGAAGACATTTGGTTTTCAGAAAAAGATCCAATTACTGGAGATTGGCTAAAGGCAAAAAATGCAGGTAAACCATTGAATAATAAAGGACCAAACTTTATAAGCTCAATATCAGCCAATGGAGAAGCAATGCTTTTACTTCTTGGCAATGCTTACTATTCAAAAAATAGGATGACACAAGGAGTATCTATGTCACAAAAAAAACAAGATGGATCATGGGATAAACCGAAAAACCTGGATATTGCCAACGATTATAATTTGTCAGAAAAAGCAAATTATTTTTTAACAGATGACATGAAGACCATCATTATGTCAGTTGAAAGAAAAGATAGTCAAGGAGATAGAGATTTATATGTGATAAATTTAAAGAAAGATGGCACATGGACTGAACCATTAAACTTGGGACCACAAATTAATTCTGCATCTGAAGAGGCTTCTCCATTTTTAGCTTCAGATGGAAAAACAATGTTTTTTTCTTCTAAAGGTTTTAGTGGCTACGGTAAATATGATATCTATTTATCCAGAAGATTGGACGATACTTGGCAAAATTGGTCGGAACCTGAGAATCTTGGTACTGGATTCAATTCAAGTGAAGATGATATTTTTTTCAATTTCACAGATAACAATGATTATGCCTATTTCACAAGAGGAACCATCGAAAACACAGATATTTACAAAGTCAAACTTCCTTATTATCAAAAGCCAGAAATTGTAGTTCCATTGGCAATAAAAAGTCCAAATATCATAGTTTCCATAAGAGGGACAGTATTTAACTCAAATACCTTGGAGCCCATTGAATCCTCTATTGAGTTTATTAAAAACATTGACAATACTCAAATTGAATTAGTTTCTTCAGGACTAAACGGATACCAAACCACTCTAAAACAGGGATACCTGTACCAAATAATCTCTAAGTCCGAAGGATTCTATAATTCAATAGATACAATAGATCTTCGAAATATAGATAACAGTATTGAGATTGAAAAAAACTTATTTCTGGCTCCAATTATAAAGGATAAAGCTATCGTATTGAATAATGTCTATTTCAATTTTGATAGTGACGTTATAAAATCAGAATCATTTACAGAATTGGATAAAATTTCTGAAATGCTATTAGACAACCCAAATCTCCATATGACAATTGATGGCCATACCTGTTCTTTGGGATCAAATGAATATAACCTGGATTTGTCAAAAAGGAGAGCAGCATCGATTGCAAAATATTTTGCTAGCAAAGGGACATTTGCTACAAGCTTAGATTATAATGGATATGGAGAAACCAGACCCAAAATGCCAAATACAACAGATTCTGGTAGAACAATGAACAGAAGAGTAGAATTTGAACTCAATGAAACACCAGGGGAAAATCAGGAATTAACCATTAATCATTAGTGGTCCTGATAAAGTATTGAAATCACTTATCAATCCCCTTAATTATTAAGGTGGTCAATTATTTTTTACATGATTGCCAAGCTTAAACTTTAATTCTTTTCGTGCTATGTGAATCCTGTTTTTAACTGTCCCAATAGGGATGTTAAGCTTTTCAGCAATTTCATGATACTTAAATCCTCTAAAATGCATTGTAAATGGTTTCTTATAGGTATCAGGTAATTTTTCAATTGCTAAGTTAATATCCTTCATAGCAAATTTTTCATATACTGAATTTTCAATCGAAACTGAAGTTGAGTTTATATAGTGCAAATTATTTGTGGAATCGATAAACGTTTTTTTACGCATCATACGCTGATAGTTGGTAATGAATGTGTTTTTCATAATGGTGTACATCCAAGCTTTAAGATTAGTACCTTCAGTGTATTTTTCTCGATTTGAAAATGCCTTAAGAATCGTCTCCTGCATTAAATCATTGGCATCTTCTATATCTCGCGTAAGTCGAAGTGCATATGGCTTTAAATTTCCTGATAATTTATCGATTGTGTAACCAAATTCTAGTGCTGTCATGCCCGTGCTTATTTTTGTTTAACTTATTCTACTTAATATTAAACGTAATCTATTTTATTAGTTTGCTATTCTTTATTTATTATTCATTTGAAAAATTGAATTAAATGTCAATATTTAAATAATCTAACCAAATGTTTCTTTTACGACATTTCCAGACCTTGTCATATTGAAAACATTCCATTTAAAATCATTCTAAACTGTAATTTGATTTCAAGCGATCTTCCTTTAATCTAATACGTTTAACTATAATTATTTATAGCTAAACAATTTAGTATCAATCTTAATAAAATTAATTTTTGTTGGCTGTGACATAGATCACAACTAGGACAATGAGAGTACTATTTGAAGATATTATTTGTGTTTTTTTCTATGTGATCAATTAGATCTTGAAATTTACTGATCAAAATAACATTATTTGGCAGATCCATTTTTAGATTTGAAATCTGGTTTCCCGACAACAATATGGTTGCGCTTGCAAATGAGGCAGAAAGCAATTCAGAATATTTTTGGACGTCACTATTCGAAGGAGATGTTGTTAGAATAGTCAAGATGAAATCTGGACTATGATTTTCATTTATTTTTACTAAATCTTTAATTGGCGCATTTTGCCCAATGTAAATTACTTTGTTATTGCGAGATTTTATTATATATGAAGCCAGCAATAAGCCGAGTTCGTGACATTCATTTTCTGGTAGAAAAAGGAGGTATTTGTTTTTGAAGTTATCAGCATTACTCATTAACCCATCTATGGCAACAATTAATTTTTGTCTAACCAGATTTGAAAAAAAATGCTCTTGTGCGGGAGAGATCGTTCCTGTTTGCCATAGTATTCCTACTTTATTAAAAAAAGGTAGAATAAGATTTATCATTGTACTTTCAAATCCTACATGAAGGATATTTGTACTTATAATTTTTTCAAATCTATCTTCATCCAATTCAAGCAATGCGATGGTCAACCCTTGCATTTTATCTGAGTAACCAATTTTTTTACCCATCAAACCTTTGACTTCCATCTTAAGATCATCAGAAGACATATTACATATTTTCGATAATTTATATCCACTATCTTTTAGAAAAGAAATATTGAGTACCAATTTCAAATCTTCTCCATCATAATATCTAATATTTGAGTGGGTTCTTTTGGGTTTGATAAAATTGTATCGTTGTTCCCATACTCTAAGGGTATGAGCTTTAATCCCCGATAATTGTTCTATTTCTTTTATGGAATATTGCGACACCTTGTTAATTCATCATTGCTGCTATTGTTAATAAGATTTAGAAGGCCAAAATTGTTTCGTAAATAATTAAAAAATGAATTTTATTATTATTTACCTTGGATATAATAGCTAATCATATTCTCAAGAATATGTGCATAATTTTTTAATTCAACAATCTGGTTGCCTCTCTTTGGCTCAAGTTTGACAATGAATTATCATTTACAAACTTCAACACTTCCTGAGGATTGGTTTTTGAATATTCTCGCAATGCCCAACCAATAGCTTTTTTGATAAAAAATTCTCTGGACGACGCGAGCGGGATGATAAAGGATCTTAATAGATCAAAGTCCGTTTCCTCCTTATACTTTAGCTAGAATAATATACAACTTCTTTGGAGCCCCAAATTTTCAGAATTCATCCATTTTACTATGTAATCAGGTATTTGATGGGGGTACTGTTTGAAATGTTGCCCAATATTCCAGGCGGCCAAAGCATCAACTGTATCCCACCATGACTTTTTTAATACTAATTTTTCATAAAGATCGATATGATCTTCAGGTGATGTTTTTGCGTATTCTTGCAGAAGCCTCATTACAAAATACTGCAGTTCTCTTTCGGGTCTCTGCCAAAATTCATTGGCTATTTCAGGTATTTCCTGAATATGCGGTAAGTTAGATTTCAATAAAAACGGTTTTGAAATCTCTTTACGCAAGGGTGATTTTATTCCAAAATAGACAAACTTATTTTTCATGTATTTTGCCATTGGAATTGCAGTGGATGGATCGGCTGAATTTTCAAATACTGCAATTACTTCTTTGATGTAGGTTATCATGATGCTGGATTGATATTTATTTTTACAGAAATCCAAAAGCTTCTTCCAACACCATTAATACCAGAACCATGAGTTCGATAAGCGCTATTAAACAAATTTTGAAAACTGGCATTCACCGAAAAATAACTATGCTGGTATCCAGAATAAATATTTACAATATTCCAGCCTGGTGTGCCTCCATCTGCGATTCTATCATCGGCAATGTCTCCCGATGAAAGTCTTTCTTGTGCAGATGCAAATACCCATTCCGCCATCATAAAAATATGTTGAGATAAATTACTTCGCAAGCCCAATCTCCCATTAATTGGAGGAATTCGTCTCATAGGTTCATCCTTGCTTATGTTTTGCCCGTGAGTGTAAGAAATATTTCCATATCCTATTATGGACTTGCTAAGCTTTGCTTCCAATTCTAACTCACCTCCATACAATTCTGCTTCATTGATATTCTCACGTTTATAAACCTTATAACCTTCTAGTGAATCAGCTCCATTATGCTGACTGGGCACATTTGTAATCAGGTCGTTCAGTTTATTATGAAATAAATGCACCGCTCCTGAAATTTGACTATACCTAAATTTGTAACCGATTTCTTTATTCAATGATGTCTCGGGCTTTAGATTATAGGATGGAACCTCGTATCGAAAATCTGCAATACCAAAGCTAGAAACGTCATTAATATTTGGCGCTCGGAAAGCAGAATTGATGTTTCCTGTAATATGATGATTAGAATTTAATTTATAAACTACGCCAAAGTTACCAACCAATGCGTCAGGAGAAATGGTAGTATTGCCAAACGTAGTATCTTTAATATGCATTTGTATATAATTGTACCGCAATCCTGCTGTAAAATTCCATCTATTTAATTTATAACTATGCAAGGAGTATAAAGCAAAATTATCATAAGTAGAACCATCTGGATAAAGACCTCTTAGTTGCGTCACTTTATTGGTTTCTAAATTGGTTGATTGAGCACGACTTCCAACATTATCATGATAAAACTCTAGGCCGGTAGTGATTTTCCAGTTTTTGTTAACATTAGATACTATCTCAAAATTTGCACCGAGTGTACTTACATCATCTTCCTCCTCTACAAAATCAACAGAACCAGTTTTCTGCTTTCCTCTGACTTCCAATGATTTTTGGAAAGAAACGGTATATCTAATTTCAGAAAATATCTTATTGGTATAATATGATTCAAGTCTCAGGTATGCCATATCTCTTTGCTGGGGGTTGAAGCGATATATTTGATAATCTCCAGAGGCTATTTTATGATAAAGTGGTACATCCATCTGCTTCAATTTTTGATAGGCTGCAGTCAATTGATGCTTATTATTAAATTTATAAATACCCTTAAAATCCATAGAATATTCTTCATATCCGGTTGGTTCTATAATACCCAAGTCGCCACCGGCCTTGATGTCCCCAAGATTTTTGTAGGTGAATCCTCCTGAAAAGGCAAAATTCTTCGTTCCCAGATTGATTTGCCCCCTTATGGTTTTTTCCATGTCTGAAGACCAATACTTACTATAAAGTGTGCCACTTACCTTCGTACCACCATCAGAAAACCTTGGGTCCGAGGAAAGCAAATGAATTGTTCCTCCTATGGCATCTGACCCATATTGTACGGAGCCTCCTCCCCGTAAGACTTCTATATTGGAGATCATCAATGGATCAACTGTATTCAAATATTGGTTGGGTCCGGATCGATAAGTAGAATTATTCAGTCTTATTCCATCCAGCATTAAAAGCGTTTGGTATCCTGTCAAGCCTCTGATAAATGCCGATCCACCGCCATGATTAGTTTTTTGCATCCAAACTCCGGGCATGTGCGAAAGCACCTCAGGCATAGATTGAGGTGATAACATTTGTAATTGAGCCTCACTGAGATAACCTACAGATTCTGGTCTTTCAAATGCATTTGTCTCATATCTCTGCGCAGATATAATCAGGGAGTTGTTGAGATAGATTG
The DNA here is from genome assembly GCA_964423255.1 of uncultured Roseivirgaceae bacterium. Taxonomy (GTDB): domain Bacteria; phylum Bacteroidota; class Bacteroidia; order Cytophagales; family Cyclobacteriaceae; genus JAAUQL01. The sequence goes on from CAYREN010000119.1 coordinate 10,499, forward strand.
TTGAAATAGTATCTGGCCCTTCACTATATGCCAATGAATCAATACTTATTGCGACTAATAATATAAATAAAAAATACTGTCTAAAGCCCATTTAATTGTCTAAAAAAGATGGTGTTTAGCAAAGATATTCAAAACATTTAAGATGCAGAAAAAAATTAATAAGAAGCCATAATAAAATTAATTCGGAAATTTTCGGTGAACAACAAACGCAAATACAAATGTCACAGATATTCTAAAAATCATGGCTCCAATGGTTTTTGTTTCATATTTCAGTCCAGCATTAATATGAAAAAAGAAGCCAATGAGAGCTACAATCAGAATTATAGCGGCGATAATTAAAAGCCTTAAGGGCCAACGCTTTTGCTTCAAAATCCCAAATGAGGATAATAAATATAGCCAGGCACAAATAAAGTTGGCCCAAACTATAAATGATACATAGTCTCCCTCCTTTTCCCTGATCCCAAACCAGTCAAATATTATGGAGCTGCTTAAAAATAAAGTTAGCAACCCAAATATTATTATAACAGTAGCGAGAATAACAGTGTAAGTCTTGTTCATAAGTCAATAATTAAAACCGAATTAAAATATTTATTCTTTATAAAACTTTGTGTTATGTGAGTTGGCAAATCGCATCAATTTGTTTGCAACTTCTAGATGATCCTCAATCACATTTGTACTTTCGAAAGGGTCATTTTCCATATCGAAAAGTGACTGCTCAATCTCTCTGTTTTCATACTTCCCAGCTTGGCCATCCCTTCCTGGAAATAAAAGATGCCGATAAGAATGGGCCAAATGTAGCTTCCATTTCCCATCGCCACTCATCACACCCTCAAAATTGCTACCGGTTGATAATGCATAATAATCATGTGGATTTTTATAACTTTCCTTTCCAGAAATAAACTCCCATACATTCTGCCCATCTATTTCATTTTCCGGCATTTCTATCCGTGCTACATGACATAGAGTAGGCAACAAATCGATAGAAAAAAACGCTTTATCAAATGATGAATTGGCTTTAAGTTCTTCTGGATATTTTATGATGCAGGCAGAACGGTTTCCCCCATCAAATGATGTAGCCTTAGCTTCTCGAAAGGGTGTTTTTCCGGCATGATTACCATAGGCAACCCAAGGTCCATTGTCCGAGGAAAAAATTACAATTGTATTTTCTTCAATGCCATTATCTTTAAGTGCCTTGGTTATTTCGCCTACCGACCAGTCCAACTCTAAAATAACATCACC
>CAYREN010000120.1:0-11696 GCA_964423255.1 uncultured Roseivirgaceae bacterium
CAGAATTCAATTGCATTTTTTATTCCACCATTTTTGATTGATAACTTCAATTTTTTTCCTAAAGTCTTTTTAGCATTTAAAGCAATTTCTTTTCCAATTTCATGGACTTTAACCAACAACTCAGCATCAGTTATTTTAATTATCTCCCTACTCTTTATCTCCTCTCTCACCGCCTTGCTATCAATTTTTTTATCACTGGAGCAGGATAAAGTAATTAATGAAACTAATATGAATATGGAATAATAAACTGTTTTCACCTTATGCTAAGTTAGTGATATCTTGTCCATAAATCACATACATAAAATCATTATTTTCAGAATCAGGTACTTGACCGATTGAAGCAAGTATTTGTACTTCATTTCCTGATCGATCTTTCATATTCAATACTCCATTCCAAAAATTTTCTGCTGTTGCCTTTTCTTTTATTTCACTGAGATCTGAACTTGAGACCATCATATCTTTAAACATTTTACCTTCTAATTCAGCTGGTGAATATTTAAATACATCTTTGCATTTTTCATTCGCACTTTTAATTGTAAAACCAGCGGTAAGCTCAAACGTTACCGTACCACTTAATACAATTTTTTCCCTCGATTCTCTATCAAGTTGGTCTCTTTCAATTTTTTCCTGAGTTGCCTGGAGTTCTTCCATGTTTTGTCTCATTTCTTCTTCCTGGGCTCTCATTTGTTCTGTCATCATAGTCGATTCCTCGAGAAGTTTCTGTGTCTTTTCATTCACTTTTACAGATGAAATCGTCGATGCTATATTTTCTGCTATGCGTTCAATGAATTCAATTTCAAATTTTTCATATTCTCTAAATGAAGCCATCTCCATTACACCATGTATTTCATCATTGAGCTTCAAAGGAACAATAAGTACACTTCTAGGATTGGCCTCTCCGAGACCTGAAGTTATGGACACATAATCGTTGGGAACCTCAGTAAGGTAGATAACGTCTCCTTCAATCCATGCCTGACCCGATAACCCTTCTCCTTTATATATTTTTTTCTCAAGAAATTTTTTCTTGTCCCATGCATAACAAGCTGCCAACTCCATATAGCTCTCTTCGGAGGCAGCGTCATCATTTTGTATGATAAATAGTGCCCCTTGATTTGCATTAATATATTTCACCAAATTAGAAATAATTTCGTCAGCCAGCTTTTCAAAATTATCGTTGTAGTTCCTTAGAATATCACCGAATTTTGCCAAACCACTTGTTGCCCAGTTTCTTTTTTTGTCCTCTTCAGACACTTTTTTCAAATTGGTACGCATTTCAAGCAAAGCGTTACCCAGCATATCGCTTTCACTCAATGGCTTGAATTCGCTATCGTACTTTCCGTCACCAATATTTTCTGCAAAAATGGTTATCTCTCCAAAACCCTCAGCCATAGAAGAAAGAGAAGTAGCCATATCACCGATTTCATCATTGGAAACTTTGTCCTTATCAATTTTAACTAAATCTCCATTGCCCAATCGATCAATCACATCTCTTAAATAATTTAGAGGTTTTGTAATAGTTCCAGAAATGGAAAATGCCAAAACAAATCCAATGATTAGTAACACGACACCCAATACTGATGTGGTATTTATCAATTTCTTGAAATTTGACATTAATCCAGCATCGGTATGCGTCTTTTGCTCTTTCAAATAATAATTTATATTTTCTAACAAGGAAATTAATTCTGCAGATTTTGGCAATACCTGACTCTCTATCAACTCCTCAGCCATAAATTTCTTTATTGGATCTTCATAATCTTCAAAAGTGTTTAAATCTGTCATGATACCTTGCTCCAAAATAAGAAGCTTCTCAAATTGAATAAATGCTGAGTCAGGACTTACTCCTCCTACTCCATATTCTATCTGAAAAGAATACTTAAGAATTCTGTTTTTAACTTCTAGGTATTCATGATCGTGAATCGCTCTCAATGCATTTTTGTCATCTTCATTTGTTTGAAGATATACCCAATTGGTAATTAGCATTTTTGATCTTGTCACCAAATAAATAAAATCATTTACAGCTTCAGTAATAGGATTAATTACTTCCTGAGATTGTTTAATAATAGCATTGCCTTTGTAAATTGTATATACACTATAGGTAGCATTGGCAGTAAAAATGACGATGATCGCAAAAAATCCCCATATAATTTTTCGCTTAATTGTAAATCTTATTCCCTTCATCAGATAGGATATTGTTGAGTATATTAAATATAATTGTGCTTTGATCTAAAAACTCTATTTTACTTTTAGAATTTTTAACCAATTTATAAAATAACATTTAATATAATGCGATTTGGATAATCGCCATTATGTAAGGAAAGAAGAATTGAAATCATAATAATCAGCTTACAAATTCTATTATAGATAAATATTTCAAAAACGTATTGAGGCTAATTTATAATATTGTTAATTTCCGTAAGAAGCATTTATAGTAAATACGGGTAACTATAATAATTCTGAAATCTGAAAATAAATTCAAGACAATGAAATTATATTTATCAGAGAGTGTAAGTGTAAATTTATTTCATTGGATAAATACATACTGAACACATTTCAGAACATAATATCCTTAAATAAAAGCTACTCCCGTTTAATAACATTTTCCTGTATTTTTCTATTGCTGATTCAATAAAAATCATTTAAGTCGTGACTTCCACAAAATTAATTGCGTTTAATATGAATGTATCTGGCAATAATATATTCCTTCATTTGTTCAAAATATTACACATATCGTTTTTCTATTATTAATAAACGATCATTAATATTAACTTTGGCGAATCAAAATAAATGCAATGATTGATAAGTTAGAAGCTATAAAGCACAGGTTTGAGGAAGTAGGACAACTAATTGTTCAACCAGATGCAATGTCTGATATGAAACATTTTTCCAAACTGAGTAAAGAATATAAAGATTTGGAAAAAATTGTTGATAAGTACGAAAGCTATAAAAAAGTAATTGCCGAGATAAAAAGTGCCAAGTCGATGCTTGAAACTGAAAAAGATGAAGAATTTCGTGAACTGGCAAAATTTGAGTTGGATGAACTACAACCGCAAATAGAAAATATTGAAAACAAATTAAAACAATTGCTCATCCCAAAAGATCCCAACGACGGCAAAAATGTTATTCTTGAAATAAGAGCTGGAGCAGGTGGAGATGAGGCCTCCATTTTTGCCGGTGACTTATTGAGAATGTATCAAAAATTTTGTGAGAAACAGGGGTGGAAAATGTCAGTTTCTGATTATGTTGAAGGTACGGCTGGTGGGTACAGTAGGCTTGTCGCCAATATTGCAGGAAACAATGTATATGGATTGCTTAAATATGAAAGTGGCGTTCATAGGGTACAACGTGTGCCTGCGACAGAAACTCAAGGAAGAGTTCATACTTCAGCGGCAAGTGTTGCGGCATTTCCAGAAATGGATGATTTGGAAATAGATATTGACTTGAATGATGTTCGTCGGGATGAATTTTGTTCTTCCGGTCCTGGAGGTCAATCTGTAAATACCACCTATTCTGCTATTCGTTTAACACATATTCCCTCTGGAATAGTAGTGCAATGCCAGGATCAAAAATCAAAGTTAAAAAATTATGACAAGGCACTAAAAGAGCTCAAGTCCAGAATTTATGCCATCGAATTAAAAAAACAGCAAGAAGAAATTGGAGCTGAGCGGAAATCAATGATTGGCAGTGGAGACAGATCAGATAAAATAAGAACTTATAATTATCCCCAGGGAAGAGTTACCGATCACCGCATTGGCTATTCACAACATAATTTGCCTCATGTGATGGATGGAAATATATTGGAGTTTATAGAACAACTGGGCATCGCTGAAAACGCAGAAAAGCTTAAAGAAGGCCAGGTCAATTAATGATCCCGAAAAAGACATTTACTAATCCAGTTGTTTACTTCATTCTGCTTTTGGCAGGATTATCCATATCCAACTGCAAACCGGAGGAAGAAATTATAAATTTTGACTTTACGAGCGGCCTTGAATTTTCTACAGATACAGTGCTATTTGACACAGTATTTACTGGAATAGGAAGTGTTACTAAAAGAATTAAAATATATAATCCGAGCAAAAACGCTTTAGAAATCTCAAGCATCAAAGTTGGAGGAGGTGCATCATCTCCGTATAAAATCTTAGTGAACGGAACAGAGCAAGCAACTTCGGAAGATTTGCTCATTTTGGGCAAAGATTCAGTCCTGATTTTGATTGAAGTGTTTATCGATCCGCAAGATGAAAACTCTCCTTTTCTCGTCAATGATTCTATCCTTTTTGAAACCAATGGAAATATCCAGAATGTGAAATTGGTAGCCTGGGGTCAGGACGCTAACTATCTGGGAGATGTAATATTGGATTGCAATACTACTTGGACAAATGAAAGGCCTTATGTGATCTTCAGTTCTATTTTGGTTGATTCGCTATGTCATTTGAATATTGAAAACGGTACGAAAATTTTTGGATCAAAAGGTGCATATATTTATATAAAAGGTAACATAAATACCATGGGAACCGCAGATGATCGCATAGTTTTTAGCAATGAACGCCTCGATCCCGCTTATGAAAATATTCATGGCCAATGGGGCGGATTGATGTTTTTGGAGGGCAGCCATGGAAATTATATGAATTTTACCACAATTAGGAACGCCGAGTTTGGTATTCGACTAGGGTCTCCGGATCAAGACACCATACCCGATATTGTTTTGAAAAACATCATTATAGAAAACATGAGCAATTCTGGTATTCTTTCTTTCACCTCAGATCTATATGCAGAAAATGTCCTTATAAATAATTGCATTGAACTTAATTGCGGAAACCTTGCCGGAGGAAATTATACTTTCAAACATTGCACATTTGCCAATTACAATTTCAATTTTATTAGACAAACTCCATCATTTATAATTTCTGACAATATCGAATTGGATGATAATACATCGATTGTTGAAGACCTCAATGTGAAGATTGTAAATTCTATTATTGATGGGAATCTTGAAGACGAAATATTTATTAATTTAGATGGGGGAGCATCGTATATCTTTAATTTTTCCAATAATATCTTTAAAACTTCAATTACAGATTTAGATACGTTGGGTAATATTTTAAATGAAAATCCTGAATTTATTGACCCTCCAAGATACAATTATAGACTGGATACGCTTTCTCCAGCAAAAGACAGTGGAGCACCAATAGGGATTGAATATGATTTGGATGGAATCAAAAGAGATACATTACCTGATATAGGGGCTTATGAAAGATTCGAGTAAATAGCCATTTATAATTAATCTACTGATGAAAATATTTCAGAAAGAAATAACATTAAATCCATACCCTCGAGGATTTCATTTAATTAGTGATGAAATCATTTACAAATTCCAGGAATTAAAAAAAATAAATACTGGGTTGTTGCAAGTATTTATTAAGCACACTTCTGCGAGCCTTACATTAAATGAAAATGCCGACCCAACAGTTCGATTGGATTTTGAAAGCCATTTTAATAAAATGATCCCTGAGCATATGGCATACTATCAACATGATTATGAAGGATCAGACGATATGCCGGCACATTTAAAATCGTCTATAATTGGAAGTTCGGTAAGCTTGCCTATTACCAAAGGGCATTTTAATGTTGGTATTTGGCAGGGGATTTACTTATGCGAACACAGAAATAATGGTGGGGCGAGAAAACTTGTCTTGACAGCCTATGGTGAATGTTAACCCCATCATTTCCAGTGTTAATTATGAGCTAAAATTATGAATAAAAGACTTCTATTACTTAGCAATTCCACAAATGTCGGAGAACAATATTTAGGTTGGTCGGAGCAACATATAAAAGGTTTTTTAGGGGAAAATGTAAAAAAAATACTTTTTATCGCTTATGCCGGCGTCACGATATCTTACGATGAATATGCCAAGGCAGTAGCTGATCAATTCAATGCATTTGGATATAGTGTAGATGCCATTCATCACTTTAATAATGATACTCAAATTATTCAAGATTATGATGCAATTGTTATTGGAGGAGGCAATACTTTTCAATTGGCCTTTCAATTACAAATTAATAATCTCATAGAACCAATCAGACAAGCAGTAGAAAATGGTATGCCATTTATCGGCTGGAGCGCCGGATCAAATATTGCATGCCCCACGATTATGACCACAAATGATATGCCCATTGTGAAGCCTCCATCCTTTGATGGGATAAAACTTGTTCCGTTTCAAATCAATCCTCATTATACGGAATCTACTATTCCAAATCATGGAGGAGAAAGTCGAGATATGCGAATTAAAGAATTTATTGCGCTTAACAAAAATACCTCAGTTGTAGCTTTGCCAGAAGGATCCTTATTGAAGCAGGAAAAAAATGAATTGTATTTTTTTGGCAAAGGGCCTTGTAAAATATTTATTAATGGCAAATCACCGGATCAATTTTATGATGGTGATAATATTAGTAATTTATTATAAATATGGGAAATACTATAGGTCTCCACTAATTTTTCCACCCAAACTGGTACTTGATTTTATATCTGCCGGCTTTCCGCGGTATTTCAAAATGGCATTTGAAGCAGCAGAAGCTTCAAGTTTATTCGTTACCCAAACAACAACATTGGAATTTGTATTTGATTTGATGTACCCATTTTCAGTTTCAAAATCATAGGCATTGTATTTTGACCCAAGTCCAGCATCAACTTCTTGTAGATCTGCCTTTCCGGAAATTTCTATCCTTCCTCCATTGGATAGGGAGGCCTTTACAGCAGACACATTCATCTCGACATGTATTACTGCCCCTCCAGTAGATTTTAATTTGTATTCATCTCCAGTCAATATTTCCTGAAATTTCACATCAGCCTTATTTGAGGCTTCAATAGATCTGATTTTCACATATTCAACAATTATATTAACATCAGAATCTTTATAAATCCCCGTCTTCACTCGTATTTTCAACTCCCTTCCTTTAGATTCTGTAACAATTTTATCATAGCCAATACCGCTTGCAACGATAGAAATTTTTTCTTTATCCGCCTTTTTAAAAACAACTTTAAGGTTATCAGAAATTTTCACCTGATCAAAAGAAGATATCTCTCTTACAACTTTATTTTGTCCGAATAAATTGATGGAACCAAACAGCAGGACTGCAATAACAGAATGAGTAAGTATATTTTTCATAATAGATTTCATAGAAATATTTTTCTGTAAAGATATTAATTTACAATTCGTAAATATGTATTAAAATGAAAAAACCCAACTATTTAAAAAATATTGTTGGGTTTTTCAATATTATGATAGTAAGTTCCTTTGTATTTCTTAATTCTTCGTTTCACGCATCAACTTCTGTTGAATATCCATTGGTACTGGTGAATATTCTGCAAATTTTGTTGAGAAACTTGCCCTTCCTTGCGTGATAGATCTAAGCGCTGTTGTGTATTTATACATTTCGGCCAATGGCGTTTTTGCTTTGATCACTTTATAATTTCCTTTACTATCCATTCCTTGAATAATAGATCTTCTTGATTGGAGATCCGTCATCACATCTCCCATCAGATCATCGGGGACCATTACCTCAAGATCATTAATTGGCTCCAGAATTTTCGGGTCTGCTTTCACAAATGCTTCTTTAAAGGCCATGGTTCCTGCTATTTTAAATGAGATATCGTTAGAATCTACAGCATGCATTTTCCCATCATAGACCATCACCCGAATGTCACGGACGTAGGAACCGGTAATGGGCCCTTCTTCCATTTTTTCCATAATCCCTTTCATAATAGAAGGGATGTACCTGGTGTCAATAACACCACCTACTATGCAATTATAAAAAACAAGCTTACCTCCCCACTCCAATTCGATTTCTTCCTTTCCTCTTACGTTAAAATCTGTAGGTTCAGGCATACCTTCATAATAAGGCTCAATTCTTATGTACACCTCACCAAATTGGCCAGCACCGCCAGATTGTTTTTTGTGACGATAATCGGCATCAGCAGATTTTTGAATCGTCTCTCTATAGGCAATTCTTGGTTTTATAAAACTTATTTCAATGTTGTGTAGGTTCGATAATTTCCATTCTGTAACTGCAAAGTGAAGTTCTCCCTGACCATTTAATATCAGTTGCTTCAATTCTCTGGAATAGCCAAATATGATAGTAGGATCTTCTTCATGAATTTCTCGGAGTATCTCTGCTAATTTCTCATCGTCATTTTTGTCTTTTGCCTCAATGGCGGCGGTGATTCGTGGAGCAGGAAATTCCATTGGTACGATGGCATAGCTCACACTTTTATCATGCAAGGTGTGATTGGTATGTGTATTTTTCAGCTTTACTGATGCTCCAATATCACCTGCAACCAATTTTTCAACATTGTTCTTATTCTTTCCATCCATAATGAACAATTGGTTGAAACGCTCAGTAGTATCATTCTGATTGTTGATGAGGTCTTGCCCAATTTTCAATTCCCCGGTTAACACCTTGAAATACGTGATTTTTCCAAGGAAAGGTTCTATGATAGTTTTAAAAACAAAAATGGAAGTAGGCAAACTTGAGTCACAAGGTATCTCTTCTCCTTCAGTAGTAATTTCAGGATTCATCTCAGTAGCAGCGGGGGCAACATTATCTATAAAACCCATCATCCTACCGCTACCCATATTATTTTTTGCTGATAAACAGAATATTGGAAATACATCATGTTTCATCATCCCAATCTTCAATCCTTTCCTCATTTCATCTTCGTCGAGACTACCTTTCTCAAAGTAAAGCTCCATTAGTTCCTCATCATTTTCCGCAGCCTTTTCTACCAATTCATTATGCAGTTCATTGGCCATGTCAATCTCATCTTCCGGAATAGGTAATTTCTCTGGCTTGCCTCCTTCTTTAGGAAATTTATACATTGTCATTTTTAGCAAGTCGATAATAGTATCAAATTTTTCTCCTTGGTTTACAGGATATTGCATCAATATTGCTGGTGCACCAAACCTCTTCTTTATAGATTCGACTGTAGTTTCAAAATTTGACTTCGGGTGGTCAACTTGATTAATTGCCAGAATCACTGGTTTTTTAAATTGATCTACATAATTCCAGATTAATTCGGTATTTACCTCAACCCCATGCTGTGCATTTATCAACATCACGCATGTATCGGCTACTTTGAGAGATGATACAATCTCCCCCATAAAATCATCCAGCCCTGGCGTATCAATTATATTAATTTTAAACCCTCGCCATTCGGTATGAAGTGATGTTGCATAAACAGAGTTTTCTCTATTATGTTCTATTTCATGATAATCTGAGACTGTATTTTTATCCTCAACTGTACCTCTCCGCTTAATTATCCCTGCTTCAAAAAGCATGGTCTCGGCAAGTGTCGTCTTGCCGCTTTTCGCCCCTCCAATTAATACAACATTTTTAATATGTTTTTCATCATAGGTCTTCATAACTATCAGCTATTTATTGGTTAAAAATAAATCTAAAAAAATACTCCACATCTTTTTGACTGAAAGTAAATCTAACCGAATAGGGTTTGAAAAGCAAAAAATTAAGAATCAAATATTTTGGATTTAATGATCACTTTTGTAAATGATGATCTATGTCATACAATCAGATATATCTATCAAGAATTCGGAAGAAAATAGTGTAAATCTCGCAATAATTTTAATACCTAAAGATTGTATTCAATCTCCTTATAATCAGAAAAACGGCAAAAAATAAAGGCAAGCTTAGCAGCTTGCCTTTATTCAACCTAAACACCCAAAATTATGAAAAACTTTTAAGACAAATCTTTTTTGTAACTACCAATTAATTGAAAATTACTATTGGATTTAAGTCTTGAATGACATTAACGACGTTCAACACTTTTTATTGTTATTGAGTTATTGTCTAATCCTCATTGCAAAGATACGTGATTTTTCATGATAAGGTTACAAGAAAAGAGATAAATAATATTATAAACTACAATATTACCCCCTATCATTGCGATATTTTAAATTAACGTGTGCATAAATATTAATTTTCAATTATTAATACCTTGCTGTTAAAGTAATTTTAAAATTCAACAAATCAACGAGAGTACAATTAACAATTAATTAACATTGAATTTTGAAGATTATTGCCCGTATATTAAATTCTATCGATCCCAATTCAGAATCAAACCTAAATATTATTATAAGGTTTAAAATCTTTGGGTAAAGTTGGTAAGATATCTGGGATTGAAGTTTAAAAGGAATTTTAGGGGAAATATATAATCCTAAGCATTTAAAGGAAAAAGGGTGGAAGACCGGACTCGAACCGGCGACCTCCTGAACCACAATCAGGCGTTCTAACCAACTGAACTACAACCACCATTTTAAAAGGAATGCAAATCTATGGAGCACACTTTAATTTACAAACATATTTAAAATATTTATTGAAAGACGAAGTGAATATTTACATGTTATTTAAACCAATATTTAAATATTCATGATTAATTTATTAAAGCATTACTCCAACGATAAACTAAAAAAGCCGCTCAAATATTATTCAGCATTACGTCATTTGTTATCTGACAATAACCTCCAATTGTAAATTCAATATTTATAGCTATTAATAAGCGAATTTATTTTTGTGTAATGGCTTATTATAAATACATTATTCTGTCTAAGTTATTCTATATTAATATATTTGAACGGTATGGTGTTCTTACTAATCATCCATTGTTGCAATTAATAGCATAAAATTATGAACTTATATTATTCAAAAAATGCATCACTTAATTCATTTATAGTATTATCCCTTCTAATCCTTCTTTTGAATTGTTCAAAGAAAAAAAGTGAGCTTGTGTGGGATAAAACGTTTTATAAAATAGGTTCACAATCTTCTCTTCGTGCAACAGATTTAAACCAGGATGGTATATTGGATTTGGTATTGGGTGCGGGTGAAAATGAATACCAATACAGCAAACAAGGTGTTTTGGCTATTAATGGTGTTAATGGAGATTTATTATGGCAACACGAAACAACAGATCAGGTTTTCGGGTCCGCTACATTTTACGACGTATCGGGAGACAAAATAAATGATGTATTTATTGGTGGACGGTCGCCCAATTTTAAGGCAATAAATGGTGCCACTGGAAATGCTATTTGGAAATATGATTGTAAAAAATATGAAACTGATCCAATTTTACAATATGCTAAATTCAATTTTTACAATAGTATTTTGATTCCCGATCAAAACAATGATGGCATATCTGATATTTTAACAGTTAATGGAGGAAATTCAAAAGCTCCAGCAAATTCTGAGCGAGAGAGATACCCAGGTGTGTTGATGATATTTGATTCTAAATCCGGAGAAATAATTAAAGCTGATACGATGCCGGATGGTAAAGAAACCTACATGTCTCCGATTTGTTTTTCCCAGCCCAAAAGTAATGATCATACAATTATTTTTGGCACGGGAGGAGAAACCATCAGTGGAAATCTTTATAAAATATTGCTATCAGATTTTATTGATACTGGTTTTAAAAGGGTAAATGTTATTGCTTCTGAAGTTGGGCATGGATTTATTGCACCACCTGTTGCCGCAGACCTTACAACAGATGGCATATATGATATAGTGGCAATTTCTCATTCCAGCACCATTTTTGCTATCAATGGCATGGATAACTCAATCATTTGGAAAAATAAGATTGATGATGCTGAATCAAGTAATAGTTTTGGTGTAGGATATTTTACAGATGACGAAAT
>CAYREN010000121.1:0-11605 GCA_964423255.1 uncultured Roseivirgaceae bacterium
GAAAAGCTGATGCTGATGCTGCAAAAGAATGGGGCATGGCCTATCCTATGGGAGCCAGGATTATGTCTGGAAACACAAAGTATCATGAACAATTTGAATCCCAACTTGCAGATTTTGTTAACAAGGAAGATTCGATGCTGCTCAATTTTGGCTATCAGGGTGTAGTTTCTATTATTGACACCTTGGTTGACAGAAAAGATGTTATTGTTTATGATGCAGAGTCTCATGCTTGTATCATAGACGGGGTAAGATTGCATATGGGAAAAAGATTCATCTTTCCACATAATGACATTGAAAACCTTGAAAAGCAACTACAAAGAGCAACTAGAATAACCAAAGAAACTGGTGGAGGTATTCTTGTAATTTCTGAAGGAGTATTTGGAATGTCAGGAAATCTTGGCGATCTCAAAGGAATTGTCGCTCTCAAAAAGAAATATGATTTCAGGTTTTTGGTTGATGACGCACATGGTTTTGGAACAATGGGAAAAACTGGTGCTGGAACAGGAGAACATTTTGATGTGCAAAATGATGTCGACATTTATATATCTACATTTGCAAAAGCGATGGCCAGCATAGGTGCTTTTGTTGCCAGTACACATGAAGTAATTAAATATTTGAGGTACAATGTACGTTCGCAGATATTTGCAAAGTCGCTTCCTATGCCATTGGTTATTGGTGGAATGAAGAGATTAGAGCTTCTTAGAGCTAAACCAGAGCTAAAGGCAAATCTCTGGAAAATAGTAGATGCTGTGCAATCTGGGTTAAGAGATAAAGAATATAATCTTGGTACAACCCAGTCTCCTGTTACTCCTGTATTTTTAAATGGTACAGAATATGAGGCTGGGAATTTAATATTGGACCTTAGAGAGAATTTTAATATTTTTTGCTCAATGGTGATTTATCCGATAGTTCCAAAAAATATAATCATGCTTCGAATAATCCCAACAGCTGCACATACAATTGACGACGTCAACAAAACCATTGAGGCATTTGTTGCAGTTAGAGAAAATCTGGTATCTGGAAATTATAGAAAAGAAGGAATATTCAACTTTAAGTAATAATTATATTTAAAAATAATGCTGTAATTATTGATTTTAGAACAATTTAGCTATATTGCCGCCGTAAAACCTTAACTGTTTTTAATATAACCATAACGTTTATAACATGAAAAGATTCGATGAACTTAGAGATTTAGTAATGTCCCTTGAGGCTGATTTTCAAAAATTTTACGACAAAGAAAACCAGGCAGCTGGAACTAGAGTAAGAAAAGGAATGCAAGAATTGAAAAATCTTTCTCAAACAATTAGAGTAGAAGTACAAGAAATCAAAAACAAAGGATAAGAAATTAACTTTTGTCAAGACATAAAAAAAGGAGCAATTGCTCCTTTTTTTATGTCTCAGTATTTTTATCATCAATTTATAAAAACCATAACATCCTCTAAATCAGATTTCTAATTGTTTCTGATAATTCTGCCGTTGGTTCAACCAAAGGTAGCCTCACATAATTTTCACATATCCCTTTTTGATTTAATACTTCTTTAATCCCAACAGGATTTGATTCAGTATACATGTGTGGGTTTATAACACTCAATTTAGACAGGTATGATCTGGCTTGAGTATAATTTCCTTTGATGGCAGCATTTACCATGGAGGACATATCATGCGGATAAGCATTAGCCAATACAGAAATAACCCCTACTGCACCAAGTGATATCATAGGAACTGTACACATATCATCACCGGAAATAAGCAAAAAATCGTCAGGTTTATTAGCAATAATATCGACGATCTGACCAAAATTACCTGATGCTTCTTTAATTCCAAGGATATTGTCATGAGCTGCCAACTCAATGGTGGTAGAAGCTGTCATATTTCTACCTGTCCTGGAAGGAACATTGTACATGATCAAAGGAATGGCGCAAGCATTGGCAATCGCCTCATAATGTGCAACAATTCCTCTTTGACTTGGTCGATTATAATAAGGGCTTACACTTAATAATGCATCAACCCCATTCCAATCCATTTCTTGGATATGCTCTACAATATCTATTGTATCATATCCGCCAGTTCCATATACAATTGGAAGTTTTTTAGGGTTATTCGCCTGAATGAATTTTAATAGGTCTCTCTTTTCTTTTTTGCTGGTAGTAGCAGATTCTCCTGTCGTACCATTTACTACAAAATAATCAACACCTTCATTAGCATTATACTCCAACAATTTTTCAAATCCCCTAAAATCTATTTTAAGTTTTGCATCAAATGGTGTAACGAGTGCTACACCGGTACCAATGAACATTTTTTGCATATTTATATTTTATAGTGCTTTTGTATAATGAAAAATCTGATCAAGAAGAAAATTGATCTTTTTGCCTTCTGGAATTCTAACCATCATATCATATTGATCTATGTGATTATCAAAATATTTACCAATTCTACATTTTGCATTGCATTTTGACAATATCAAATCAGAATAAATAGTGGATTCCATGTCCGCATGAATAAAATAATCGAAATCCTTATTTAAAATCTCATTAACTTCTTGTCTTTTAATCTCACCTAAAAGAGTAAAATCTCTTGCGTCTAATCTTTCCATGCCTTCATCCATACGTACATCCGGTTTATCTTCATCTCTGAGCAAAAGATATAGACATTTAACTTTTTTTCCTTCTTTCTCCAACTTATTTTGAAGCCCTTTCACTAAGGCAATTTTTTGATTCCCCTCTGACGTAAAAAACAATAATATATTATTGGAATCGGAATAGCCTGAACTAAACCTTTTTGATTTATTCTTTTTTAAAGATATTTTCAGGCCAATTGGTAGCCCATATTTTTTTAAAAAATTAATCATACTTTCCGATCATTCTCAAAAATTCATTCTCTGATATGGTTTGGATATTAAGTGTTCTTGCCTTTTCCATCTTTGAAGGACCCATATTTTCTCCCGCTAAAAGATAATTGAGATTTGAAGATATTGAGGTTACTACCTTACCTCCATATATTTTGATTTGCTCCTTTAACTTCTCTCTACTTATCGTTTCAAAAACACCTGAAATTACAAATGTTTTTCCTTCAAGTACATTATTGACTTTACTTTCTTTTGCTTCATCAACATTTAGCCTTAAACCACTCTCAATTAATCGACTGATCAAATCTTTATTTTTTGGCTCATTAAAAAATAATCTCAAACTTTCTGCTATCCGCTCTCCTATTTCTGGAACTGCCAACAATTCATCAAAGGAAGCATTACTCAATTTTTCAATTCCTTTGAAATACTCAGCTAGCTTTTCTGAAACAGTAGTGCCAACATATCTAATGCCAAGTCCAAATAATAATCGATCAAATGGTTGATTTTTAGACTCTTCAATAGATTGGATTATATTTTTTGCTGATTTTTCTCTTAAACTTCTTACCGAAAAATCACTCTTCTTTTCTGAATATAATTTAAACTCCAGTCCATTAAGGTCTTCAAAAGTAAGGGAATATAAATCTGCTACATCTTTTATTTTTGCATGATCTAAAAGACCTCGAATAGTTTCAGGGCCCAGGCTTTCAATATTCATTGCTTTACGCTGAATAAAATGCTCTATTCTTCCCAATATCTGTGGAGGACACCCGGCTTCATTTGGACAATAATGCTTGGCCTCTCCCTCTTTTCTAATCAAAGGAGTTTTACATTCAGGGCAAATATCTGCATAAATAAAATCTGGTAATCCTTTAGTTCTTACTCCCAAATCAACTCCTGTAACTTTAGGGATAATCTCGCCACCTTTTTCGACAAATATGAAGTCTCCAATTTTTAAACCCAAGCGTGCGATTTCATTGGCATTGTGAAGTGAAGCTCTTTTTACAGTTGTACCGGCCAATAATACGGGATCCAATTCTGCAACAGGTGTGATTGCTCCCGTTCTTCCAACCTGAAAAGTTATATTCAATAGTTTGGTTGTGGCACTTTCAGCCTTGTATTTATAAGCAATCGCCCACCTTGGACTTTTAGCAGTAAAACCCAATTTCTCTTGTTGACTAAGGTTATTTACTTTTATTACAATTCCGTCAGTCTCCAATGGCAAATCAAAACGCTTATATTCCCACTTTTTAATATATTCAATAACCTCATTAATAGTCTGACACTTTTTAAAGGTTTTAGAAATATTGAATCCGGCTTTTTCAAGAAGTCGAATCGCTTCTTCATGTGTAGAAACAACAGGTTCATCACTTTGAAAATAGTATAAATAGCAATCCAAATTTCTTTTTGCAACAATCGAAGAGTCTTGCATTTTTAGGGTCCCTGAGGTCGTGTTTCTAGGATTTGCCATTAATGCTTCTCCTTTCATTTCCTTTTCATCGTTCAATCTCTTGAAATTTTCATGAGACATAAATACTTCTCCTCTCACCTCAAATGAGGGAGGCATTTTACTTTTAACTGGAAGCTTAAGTGGTATTGATTTTATCGTTCTGGCATTGGTAGTAATGTCATCTCCCCTGGCACCATCTCCTCTGGTCACTGCTCTTTGCAGAACGCCATTTTCATACAATAAACTAATTGCAACTCCATCAAATTTTAACTCGCATAAATATAAATATGATTGATCATCTAATCCTTTTGCTACTCTTTTGTCAAAATCAAATAGTTCTTGCTCTGAATAAGTATTTGACAAAGAGAGCATGGCATTTTTATGAACAACAGTTTCAAATGATTTTGTAATCGCACCACCTACTCGCTGAGTGGGTGAATAGGAATACTTGAAATCTGGGTATTTTTGCTCAAGGTCTTCGAGTTCTTTCAATAATTGATCAAACTCAAAATCTGAAATTTCAGAAATGCTTTCTTGATAATATTGAGTATTATAATGATCAATTTTTTCAATTAACTCATCAATTCTTTTCTTTACTTCTTCCTCGACCATGTTACTTATTGATTCCTCTGCAAATCTAAAAATTGTGATTAATACTTCAAATTGTTATGCGGAGCATAATCAACTAATTTAGTTATTCATCCATTTATTATAAACTCTTTCTTGGAGCTTTGTTTTATTGGCTACCTCTTCATAGGAGTAACTTACCTTTTCATCTATTCTAATATCTAATTCGTATTTTTTTATTATTCCTTTTCTACTAATTTGAATTTCAACTTTTTCACCCACATCAAACTTATTGATCAAAGAAGCTACATTGTTTTTATTAGCCCTAAATCCATTTATTGAAATCAGTTCATCTCCAATATTTAATCCATTTTCATAGGCAGATCCTCCTTTTTTTAAAGATTCCACAGTTAAAATCTCATTTTCAATTTTGACATTTGCTCCAATGGTATTGGCATTCTGAGAATTGTCTTTCTTTACTAATTCAATCCCGGCATATCTCAGGTGTTTTATATTATCAAGA
This sequence comes from uncultured Roseivirgaceae bacterium, assembly GCA_964423255.1. Taxonomy (GTDB): domain Bacteria; phylum Bacteroidota; class Bacteroidia; order Cytophagales; family Cyclobacteriaceae; genus JAAUQL01. The sequence continues at coordinate 5,383 of CAYREN010000121.1, forward strand.
TATTTTGTGCCATATACGTAATCATTAAAAAACTTAACAAGATCATGACCGCATGCTTTTTCTGCTGCCTTTTTTAAATCCTCAACAACAATGCCCCTATTCATTTTTTTATAGAAATGTTCATATAGCTGGCCAACTACATCATCCAAAGACTTTCTCCCTTTGGAACTATAAATAATTTCCAAATCAAGTAATGCCCCAACGATCATCCCTTTGGTGTAATAAGAAATCTGGTTATTATTACTATTTTTATTTTTTCTATAAAATTTAATCCAAGCATCAAAACTTGCCTCTGAAACGGTCTGTACAGTCGCTCCTGGAGTATTTTCAATATTTGCCATGGCATTAATTAAGATAGTAATAAATCTACTGTCATCATGAAATCCGGATTTTAACATAATCTTTTCATCATAATAGCTCGTAATCCCTTCCATAACCCAAAGCATATCTGTATAATTTTCCTTATCATAGTTGAATCTTTTGAATTCTACTGGTTTTAACCTTTTTACCATCCATAAATGAAAATACTCATGTGCTGCCAGACCCAGGAAAGAATCATATAATTTAGAATTTGTATATGCCCATCTACTTACTTCTAAAACCGTAGAGTTTAAATGTTCTAAACCTCCATTAGATTTATCTGAATGATGTACAAAAAATATGTATTGCTCATTTGGGTTTTCTCCAAATATTTCTGTTGCAGATTCCACTATCTTGATAAGGTCACTTTTGATTTTATCCGCATCATAAGTGAATGCTCCATACATAACTACTTCATGCATTACTCCAGATGCTTCAAATTCAATAATATCATGATTACCAATTTCTATTGGAGAATCAATTAAAATGTCATAGTTAGGAATAATAAATGTATCAGTATTACCCTTTAGCTTTGTTAAAGTAGTTGTTATCTTTTTCCATTGAATTGGTCTTTCAATTATTAATAATGATTCTTCATCTCGAAGATCCTCCACAAACATGAGCGTTGTATTAGCCATAATAAAAGCATGCTCATCATCAAGATAACTCATTCTTACAGACCCTTCGAATGCATATACTCGGTATTTTATTAATAATTCAGCCTCCTTTTTATGTTCTATCCTCCATGTATTTTTATTAATCTTGTGAAACTTCACCTCTCTTTTGTCAGCATGAGTAACAGAAAAATTCTCCACATTTTTTGCATACTCTCTAATCAGGTAAGATCCCGGAGTCCATACTGGAATTTTAAAATCTACAAAATCATTTAAATAATTTCTCAGTATAATTTCGACTTCAAAATAGTGAGTGTGGGGATGTGGCATGGATAATCTGTACTCGATAGAACCTTTCTGAAACCCAGAAGCACTAAGTGTGTTAATAAAAATTACGCAGAACAAAAAAATAAAATATCTTCTCATAAGCTTCAATATTCACTAAAAGAAAGAAATCCTTTCATAAAGACAAAATCGTAAAACATTATTTGTTAATTAAACAATTGAATAGCTTTCCTCAGTAAAGAATTGGTTTTAGACAAGCCAATTCTTTAATACAGCAAGTTCAATAATTTAATTAAGGTTTTCACGATTTAATCGACTTTACACAATAACCAATGGTTATTGTGTTTTCGTATGCCAATCCGGTGTTCCAAACCATTTGTCCATCTCCTTTTCAAATGGTTCATATATTTCAGGGGCTTCCGGTATTGCTCCGAGATCCCCGGTTTCATTCATCCAGGTATTCAGGGTTTCCCGAAGGCGGATGAGTGTTTTCTGATGTTCGGGATCTTCAGATTCAGCGAGGTTGTTTATTTCATATGGATCAGCTTCAGTATCGTAAAGGAGCTCCGGTGGTGAGGGTTTCATCAGTTCAGCGGCAGCGCCAGTCAACTCCCCTTTCGCATAAAGCTCACGCATCAACGGCTTCACTAAAAAACACTTTTCTTTATATCTGTTTAGAGAGGTAAACCCTTGACCGGGAATGAAATTACGAATATAATGATATCGTTTTTCACGAACTGACCGGATCCTATTTACTGTTTCATCGATCCGGTCACGGGCACTGACAGCGAAAGTTCTTGGGGTATCTCTGTTTTTGCTAAAAAACACCTTACTCTGCATGCTTTTAGGTTTTACGATACCAGCAATTGACAACGTGGTGGCAGTAATATCGAGCAGACTTATGACCTCATCGTTGACCCTGCCTGGAGAATATTGGGCAGGCGTGGGGATTTTTTTTGGCCAGTAAATAATCATTGGTACATGGATACCTGAATCCCATAACCAGTGTATCCCTCGCGCTTCCAGTCTCCCGTTATCTGCAAAAAATATTACTATTGTATTGTCTGCCAATTCATCTTTTTGCAATTGCTCCAGAATGACACCTACATGCTTATCCATTTCTGAAACTGAGTTCAAGTATCGGGCCCATTCCTGCCTGGTGATCTCATGATCTGGATAATACGGCGGTGGAGTTACATTTTCAGGCGTTGCAATTTTCTCCCAAACATCTTCTCCTACCCACTTGACACGCTCTTTCTCTGCGGATTTACGATCGTAAATATCATATTCTGCTTCGGGTGTATTGATCTGTGCAAAAAAAGGTTGGTTATTTTTTAAGGATTTCCAATTTTCAGATTGAAAAATAGGCCCTTCATTGACAAAGTTCAAGTCGAGTTTTCCTGTACCAACCACTTGATTGCCAATAGTTTTGATGTTAGCCGTAAAATATCCTGCATCTTGCATCCGATGTGTGATAGGCCTGACTCCTTTTGGCAATCTATAATCATCTTCACGATGGGAACGCATATTGTGAGTATCTGTGGAGGTCTGGTACATCCCTGTCATAAACGCCGATCTGCTAGGCGCACAAACCGGAGAAGTAGAAAAGACATTTGTGAACCGTACCCCTTTTTCAGCAAGCCCATCCAGGTTTGGGGTTAAAACGTTCCGGGCTCCAAAGCAACCGATGTCAAGATCAAAATTCTCTCCTACGATCCAAAGAATATTTGGACGTGTCGTGTTTTGGCTTTCAGGTTTCTTTCCATTGCAGCCAATAAGATTTATAAAAAGTACTAATCCAGCTAAAACTTGAATCTTCATCGTGTGAATTTAATTTTTTAATTGTACCAAATTAATGAATACTACCCATATTGCCGGATGTATTTTAAATAGTTTTATCTTTATGTTAATGGAGCATATTTATTCTTTTAAAAGAAGATGTGACTGGTCTTATCTTAAATCTATTTGATATTTAGTGCGCAATATTCCCGAAAACCAAATGATGCTATCGAATGAAGAATTGAAAAATGCTTGTTCTCAAGCCGCTGCCAGAACAGAACGCTGGATGTTGAACCATCTTGAATACTTATTTATAAATGATGTGCCTGCCGATCCAATGACCTATTACAAATGGCCTTTGGCCCTGCATGAAAGAGGGAGGGAACAAGAAGCCCGAAAACTCCTCTCCTGGATCAAAGACCATTGCCTGACTAAGACTGGAGATTTTATATCAGTTCGGTCGGGGTTTCATAAGGAATTTTACAGCTATGCCAACCTTTGGCTAATATTGGCTGCGATAGTGTTAGAAGAAGAGTCATTGCACGAATTATTACTTGGTTTTTTACTCAATCATTTTAATCAAATAATCGGTGGTTTAACAACTAATCCAACTTTGTCAAGCAACTTAACTGAAGACCCATTATCAACAAGTTTTCTTGGGATGGCAGCCTGCGCTCTGAAGGATGATGATCTTGCCAATTCGGTATTAAACTATTTACAGGCTTGGGTCAACCAGCCAATAGTGCAGGGCCGTTTGTGGTTGCGTACTTCACAGAATGGTACTTTGACTAAACAGATTCCTGCTGGAACTGACCCATCAACATGGGTGATAGATTTGGGTAAGCACGACGAGAGTTATTATTTTCTTGGAAGTATTTGCTTTTTCCTCGCCCGATATATTGAATCTTTTAACAAAGGAAAGGCATTAGATCTTGCAAATCTGGTTGCTGAAATTCTGGAATATATTGACCCAAAAGCATTAAGTACTATTTGGGCGGCGAAAATTGCCCCGGGATGTGTGGCATTATATGCTGTGACATCAGAACAGCGCTTTCTTGACATTGCCCAACCTGTTATACAGGCTGTACTTGCAGGACAGACTACTGATGGCTACTGGCTTAAAAATAACAAGCCATGGGTAACAGTTTCTGCTGAACAATGCTACTGGCTCTCGGGAATTACCAAACGATTATAAAAATAAAATCTTAACTTTATAAGTTCGACGTTATTGGTTATTTGAGCTATATAAAACAATTTTAATAAATCGCAATAAACATTCATCCTTACCTTGAGACAAACTAAATTTTCCTCACTTATATTAATGTTGGTTCTAATTGTAGGGTCAAGACCTTACGCCCATAGTCAGATTTCTACTCCGAGGGTTCCCAGTCCGGCTTCCAGAGTACAACAAGATGTTGGATTATCGAGCATAATCATTGATTATTCCAGGCCCAGTGTCGTTGCTACAAACGGTGATGACAGAACAGGAAATATTTGGGGAGTAATGATACCCTACGACTTTAACTATCAATCCAGTTTTGGAAATAAAAATGCACTCCCCTGGAGGGCAGGAGCCAATGAAAATACTATTATCAGAATATCGCATGATGCCCTAGTCAATGGTCAAGCTATTAAGGCAGGTACTTATGGATTGTTCATGACTATCCAAGAAAATGGTGGAGCCATGGTGATTTTTTCCAAAGATACTACCTCCTGGGGGAGCTTTTTTTATGAGGAATCTCATGATGCTCTAAGGGTTAATGTTAAGACCGAAGTTATTCCGTTAACAAAAAGACTTGTTTATAACTTTATGGCCCTTACTATAAATTCCTGTGTGGTCGTACTTGATTGGGAAAAGAAGAGAATACCCTTTACAATTGAATTTGATACAGACTCAATAGTAATAGCTAAAATGAAGAACAGATTGAATCGCATGGAGAAGCCAGGCTGGGGAAGCTATAATACCGCGGCAAGGTATTGTCTAAGTAATAATGTCAATCTTGAAGAAGGATTAAAATGGGCCGAGGCTTCTATTAAAATAAAGAAAACCTTCACCAACCAAAGTACAAAAGCAGGTTTGCTGGCTATATCAGGCCACCAACAGGAATCAGACAAATTCATTCAAGGTATACTAAAATTACCTGAAACTACCGCAGACAATTATTATTCCTACAGCCAACAACTAAACAAAGCTAAAAAATATCAAGAGGCAATAAATATACTTCGGCAATTAAATGAAAGGTGGCCACAACATTGGTTGGCATCGCATGGATTAGCCCGAACCTACTCAGCTATGAAGGAATATGATCGCGCACTAAAATACGAGAAAAAAGCTTTGGAAAATGCCCCTGAGGCCAACAAATATTTTATAAATAGGGCTATCAAAATGCTGGGAGCAGGCCTGGATTTTAATTCTTTAGGATAAAAGGTTAAGTATTAAAAGCGCAACAATAATTGAGTCAAACAGATCCTAAAAACGCCTAATTCTTTATCTGATACAAATTACATTTTCACTAAATAATATTAGTTCGAAATAAATTGCACCAACAAAACTATTCCAGTAATCAGTGAAGCACAAATAATACAAACCAGAAGTAATTTAACTCCATTTTTCATTATGATTTTTTTCTGAAATATTAATACTTAATATGTATTGATGTGACAATAGACTCCTCTAATGTGGTCATTGATGTTTTTCATTTTAATAGCACCAGACAATTTTGACTTGAATTATCAATGATTAACTGATATATTTTTCAAAGGCAAAGATTATCATTAAAGTATTGGTAGCATACAATTGTTTATCAAATATTCTATTGCCAAATTTGAAAAGATAATCATCACGAAAAAAATAACAGGTAGATGATCAAAAAAATCTGGAAACGTATTTTACTGGGGACAACTACTATTTTTATTTTGTTATTCATATTAATTACTGTAACCCTGATTTGGTATCAGGATAAGGCTGTCCAGAAAATTATCAATGCATTTAATGAAGATTTCCATGGAGCGGTTGTCATAGGCAGTACAAGTCTTTCTCCATTTGCAAATTTCCCTTACATGACTATTGTTGTGGAAAATGTGCAAGTATTTGAAGATAAAGAAGACATGTTCTCACCAATTCTTGATGTGTCACATTTCCATATCGGTTTTAATTTATTGAAACTCTTCAAAAGGGAATTCAA
>CAYREN010000122.1:0-11596 GCA_964423255.1 uncultured Roseivirgaceae bacterium
CTGTGGTTATCTTCCGGGAGCATATCCAATACCAAAATATCTGCAAATCCATCATTATTAATATCAGCAATATCTGACCCCATGCTGGATTTTGACATATGACTAAGGATATCTTTCGACACCTCCCGGAAAGTGCCATCACCATTATTTATATAACAATAATCCTGCTCTGAATAATCATTGGTCACATATAGATCTGGCCAATTATCCATATTAATATCAGAGACCGCTACACTTAAACCAAAATTTAGTCCGCTCCCATGAATACCTGCCTCTTTGCTTACTTCTACGAAATGCATATTGTCATTCCTATACAATCTATTACCAAAATATGGATGCCGTAGGTTTCTAAGTTTTTTTGTATTTATAAATGGTGCATAAAATGTATTGGCATGATTCAATAAAAACATATCGAGATCACCATCTAAATCATAATCAAAAAAATAGGCCTGTGTAGAAAAGGTGCCCAACGCATCCAATCCAAATTCCTTAGCCTTGTCAATGAAAGTAGGTGTTTTACCAGGCTTACATCCACTATTGATAAAGAGTTGATTTGCCCGATTGGGTTGATTCCTTACCACAGGCAAATTGTACCCTTCTCCTGGAGTATTTCCGGAGTAGCATACATAAATATCCAGCCAGCCATCACCATTGATGTCAATCATTGCCACTCCGTTCGTCCAATCTTTTCTCCCTGCGGTGCCAGAAATAATAGATATATCTTCAAATTTCCAGTCACCTTTATTAATGTACAATTTGTTGCTTACGGAGTTACCTGAAAAATATATATCCGGTAAACCATCATTATTGATATCTCCGGTAGCTACACCTCCTCCATTGTAGGTGTACTCGTTTTTTAATATATTATTTTGTTGAGTTTCTGTGACATCATTCCGAAATCCAATACCAATGTCTAAGGGATTTAAGGAGGTAAATTGTGTATCAGGTATAGGATCTTTACAACCAAAAAGCAACAGTAATAAACCACTCACAAAGAGTATTAAATATTTACCAAATGCTGTTTCGATATTCATTTATGGGTTTCTTAATGGTCTTTTAAAAACAACAAATGCATATGTTAACGACAATTTACGAACCGTATTTACAATGACTCCGCATCAATTTCCTTTGTATTTCCATCAAATCCATGAATTACAATTTTATCTACATTTTTGGAAATACGTATTGCTCTTGAAGATTGTGTCAAATACCCAGCGCCGTAGTAAAACTCAACTTTTTCTGTTTGCCCACCTTTGTAGATTAGTTGCGCCCAACTATCCATAGCTTTCGGCCTGTAAACTTTTCTTGATTCGTTGGCATTGCGGTTGTTTGTATACACCAACAAACTGTCAAGATTTTGAGTGGCAATAAAATAATCGTTTTCTTCTCCACTCAATCTGGCCAATGCTTTTGCATCCCCAGGCACTAAAAAACCACTCTCCTTAGTGGTTAAAGATTGAAAATTTCCATTCCCATCACCCAGTAATACCAATCCATTTAGAGCGTCAAATCGCCCTGATATTATTTCATTGCCAAAATCATTCCCGACCAAAATCAAGTCCAAATTTCCATCGTTGTTCACATCATCGGTTTGCATCCCATTGATAGGAGCAATTTGTGCGATTCGGGGCAATTCCTTCATCTTAAATCTACCGTTACCTACATTTTCTACATAACTGGTCATGGGATATTTAACATCCAGTATCAACATTCCGGAGGTGTCATATGGCGCCAATAACTGCTCCATTGTGGTTTCAGCATATTGTTTAAAATTTTCAAATTGCTCTTTAAATATACTACTTTGTTTGTTCAGTTTATCCCATGCATGATATGGATATTCTATCATTTCTCCTGAGTTAGATTTAATATAACAACTCAAAATGGGATCGACGCTTCCATTATTATCAAAATCTTTTGCGTAAACGCGCAATGGCCTTTCAGATGAAATATTATACATATTATTTAATCCTAAATTACCTACCAGATAATCCGTATCACCATCTTTATCAAAGTCAGCACCTATAATACTATTCCACCATCCTGTGAACTCACCAATACCAGTTCCTTTCATTTCAGTCAACTTACCATTGGTGTTTTTAAACATGGTAATGGCCATAAATTCTCCAACTAATATTAAATCCTGAGTCCCATTGTCGTCAAAATCTGTCCATAACGCATCAGTAATCATTCCTCCTTTTCTAAGTGCCGGACATATTTCATTGGTTGCATCTACGAAAATTCCATTATTATTTATGAGTATATAACTTTTAGGTGATAATGGATAATTTCCCGTAATTACTCTGCCTCCAATGAACAGGTCAAGGTCGCCGTCATTGTCGAAATCAGACGCACGTACGCACGAACCGCTCGTTGTAATATCTGGTATATCCCCAACACTCAGTGCAAACTCTCCCTTGCCGTTATTTATATAAAGTCGGTCCTTGTTTCGTTCGTGCCCAACAGGAAACTCATAACTTCCACTTACAACGTACAGATCAAGATCGGCATCATTATCTACGTCAAAAAGTAATAGCCCTTCATCTTCATTGTACTTTTCATTTTTCTTAACGAGTAAGGAGTTTGTAAACTTCCCATCTACATTTTGAGTAAAAATCTCCGCATTATGGAATGAAGATCCACCAACTATAAAATCTTCCAAACCATCACCGTTGATATCTCCGACAGCAAGGCCAGGCCCGGCCTGTGAAAATTTATGTGGGAGCGTTTTCTGTATATAATAGTCTATTTGATCAATTTCATTGTGCTTATAGCTAATTTCCAATTCAGAAGAAACTTCTTCAAATATCTTTGGTTGGTCAATGATTGAAATATATTCATTCTCTTGTGGCGCAATTGCATCTACATAATTTACATTTAATAATTGGTTTGACTTTATGTTTTGCAATTCTTGCGTCCTTCCATCAGGCCATACTATTTCGAGCTTGTCAATTATAGTATAATCCCCAAGTCCAAAATGCACAAAATCTTCAACTGTTGACAAATATCCACGATAGATTGAGTGATCGTGGTACTGCATTTTTCCATCACCATAGTAAATGGTTATTTTTGATCCCAATCCGCCACTCCTGGTTTTACCTACTAATTTTAATCTTAAGAAATTCGGATCCGTCTTTTTTCTTTTTCCCGAATACAAGGTATTTTCATATAAATGAATCTTATCGTCAATGTTGGTGACAACATAATCTATATCTCCGTCATTATCCAGATCGGCAAATGCGGCGCCATTTGAAAATGAAGGTAAACCAAGCCCCCATTCTTTGGTGTTGTCTGTAAATGTTAAATCTCCATGGTTTTTGTAACCGTAGTTTGGTAGTTTCAGCTCTGGAATTATACTTAATAAAAGATCTGACCTTGTCATTGTCCCTACATCATTTTTAAACATTATATAATCCATATCAGTCAAATCTTTGGGAAATCCATTAGTTACTAACAAATCCTGAAAACCATCATTATCTACATCAACAAACAATGGAGACCATGACCATTCTGTTTGATGAATCCCCATCATCTGACCAACTTCACTAAATGGTGCTTCACCATTATTAATATGCATCATATTTCTTATGTACTGATATTCGTAATCCAATTTCTCATTACTCATATAGGTGCGATAAGCAGTGCCTCCACCTACGGAGGTTTTCTTTCTGTAATTTAATTGTGGCAGCATATCTAGGGTATAAATATCCACCAGTCCATCATTATTTATATCGGCTATGTCATTACCCATAGAAAAACGTGATTGATGTTTCATGAAATGTTTAGCCTGATTGGAAAAAGTACCATCCTGATTGTTGATATATATCAGATCATTTGTCAGATAATCATTCCCCACAAAGATGTCTGGCCAACCGTCTAAATTAATATCTGCTATGGATATTCCCAATCCATAACCTTCATATACTATTCCCGCTTCAATCGTGACATTGGTAAAAGTATTGTTACCATTATTTCTATATAATTGGTCATTATTATCAGCTGACCCATCAATTATTTTAGGGTGATAACCTCCTGGCCCATTTAGTCCGACATAATTTGTAAGCACATAAAGGTCCAAATCACCATCCCTATCATAATCCAGAAATGCTGCATTTTGGCTATAGCCTTGCTCTAGTACATTATACTCCATAGCCAAATCCTGAAAAACAGGAATACCTTGCTCGTTAATACCTTGGTTTATAAAAAGTGAATTAGTTCTGTCGGCTTCATTCCCTACGTTTGCGCAAACATATAAATCTAATAATCCATCATTGTTTACATCTGCTACTGCTGCACCTGCATTCCAAATATTATCATTTGATATCCCAGCAATTTTGGAAACATCTCTAAATTCCATATCACCTTCATTAAGATATATCTTATTGGAAACCATGTTGCCGGTAAAAAACAAATCGCTAAGGCCATCATTGTTGAAATCACCAATTGATACGGAGGTACCATTATAAAAATATTCGTATTTCAAGACATTTATAGAATTGGTAGAAGTCAAAATATTTTCAAAATCGATACCAGATTCTTCAGATGGGATTAATTTAAAAAGTGTTTCGCTGCGATTGCATGAACTTATAATAATTGTACAAATTACTAAAAACAGTCTTATACGCATTATAATCTCGGTTTTAAATATTCTTTGAAACAGAACTCAAACATAATAAACAAGGGTTTTATTTACAATGAAATAGCTATAGCAATAATGGAGATTATTATATTTTCAAATCGAAAAATACTGATATAAAAAATCATATATGGATGTCATCACCAAAAGTAAATATTAGGGTGTTAAGCATTTTCAATTTAACCCCATAAAAAAAATCATCCGGCACAGTATATCGACCGGATGATTTTCTATTTCAAATTAACTCTTATTCCTAATAAAGAGGATTTTGAATTAGTAATGTATTACGATTCAATTCATCCGTTAAAATAGGTAAGAAATTGGTTTTATCATCCCAACCTCGTGGTTGACTTACCTCTCGAACTAAATATTCCACTTTGCCATCTGAGAATTCATTTATGACAATACCTTCGGAATTATTATATACTTGATCTCCAATCAACCAACGCCTTATATCAAAGTATCGGGACTGTTCATTAACCATTTCTATCCTTCGCTCATTTCTATACCTCTGCATCAGTGCATCACCTGATTCCGTAATATCTGGCATATTTACTCTCGCACGAATCATATTTAAATATGTTTTGGCATCGCCTTCTTCACCAAGCTCTATACTGGCCTCAGCATAATTCAGATAAATTTCGCCAAGTCTGAAAAATACCCATGGAGTTTCCGGGGCTGCTCCATCATATGTAAATTCAGGATCAACAGCTATATCTATGGTTTTACGCAAATAATATCCTGTATATCCACCATTCCATGTTTGCTGCGGACCTTGACGTGTATCAATGCCATATTTTGCAACCTCAGAATTTACATCAGTTCCTTTATATATTGTTCTGATGCTGATTTGATTTAAAGGCTCAAATGAAGCGGTACTTGCAGGCCGTTGTCGCCATGGCGCTCCATCGTAAAGAATAGATGCATAGAAACGAGGATCACGGTTTTCGTAAGGAGCAGCGGCATGAACCGGGTTATTCCAATCAAATCGCGTGCCATCAGCCATTTCATAATCATCTACCAAGGCCTGTATTGGTGTATTTCCTGCCCAGGCAGCATAGCCGTTAGGGCCGTTGTACAATGGCGATTGCATATCGTTATCAGCAGCATCCCATCCACTTGACTTAATGAAATACCTACTGAATATATGTTCAGGACTTGACTTATGAATAAATAAATCGGTATAATCAGTGAAAGGATCGCCAGTTTCATTATGAAGGGTATAGCCCAAATCCATAACATCTTGTGCTGCAACCTTTGCAGCTCTCCATGCAGCAGTTCGGTCTCCACTAATGGTCACCAAATCTGGTTGCTCAAAGCTGCCATACCAGGACTCACGTACCAAATCACTTGCAGCCCAAAGTAATATTCTGGATTTTAAGGCTAATGCTCCACCTTTATTGGCCCTGCCTAAATTTGCACCTTCTTGAATAAGAGGTAAAATCTCTGCAGCTTTATCCGCATTTTCTACGATATAATCTACGCACTCCTTCAATGAGTTTCTGGGTACTTCAAATTCATCACTTAAGGTATAGACCTTTGTAACAATAGGAACACCACCATGCATCCTTACCAGGTTATGATAGTAATACGCAATAAGAAAATGAACCTCACCTTTTAATCTGGTCCTCCAATCTTCATCCTCAAACGGAACATCATCGATGTTTTCCATAAACATATTGGCATTCCTAATATAGCCGTACACTTGACTCCATCGATAGGCATTCTGATTTCCGGCATTCCACTGCCCGATATCAGATGGAGAAATAATGGAAAGCACCACTTGGTTCGTTCCATAATTATGGATAAAGTGGGTCTCATCTGCCATGGAACCTATCTCTGCTTCATGGTGGCCATGGCCCAAGCCACGATACATCTCATTCACAAATAGTTCTACCAAGTTTGGGTCAGCCCAAACTGAGGTTTCACTTATACTGTCCTTCGGTTGCAGGTTCAGAAAATCAGAATTACATGAGTTGATCAGAACCGACAACATTACTATAAATAGTATTCTTTGTATATTTTTCATTTTAACTATTATTTAGAAAGTTAAATTCAAACCTAAATTAAACAACCTCCGCTGAGGATACGCAGATAGGCGTTGTGAATCAGTTTCTGGATCAAAAACTTTGAAACTATCCCAGGTGATCAAGTTCATTCCACTAACATAAATCTGCGCATACTTGATACCGGCCTTCGATAATAAAGATTCAGGTAAAGTGTAAGAAATCCTTACATTTTTGGCGCGAATATAGTCTGTACTTCTCAAGAATTGTGTATTGCGATTAGCTGCCCAGTATTGGTCAGTTCTGTTATACACTCTTGGTTGCGATGCATTTGGATTATCGGCTGTCCATCTTCCATCATAGAAATCCTGTAAATAGTTTCCAAACTCACCACTTGAAAGGAATACATATTGCTCAGCTCCGGAAGCTCCTTGTATCAATATTGACACATCAAAGCTCTTCCATGTGTAGCCTAACGTGATACCTCCAACAAATCTCGGGAAATTGTTTTTATCTTGTCTTACTCTATCATCAACAGTTATTGCACCATCTCCATTGACGTCTTCAAAGATAACATCACCCGGCTCTGCTCCCGGCCAGCTTGGATTAGCATCTACTGCTGCCTGATCACTAAATATACCAATAGCATTATAGTATAAGGAACTACCTATTGGCCGTCCCGTGGACACTTGCCATGGAAGGTTGCCTGCAGGCTCGTCCCAAAACAAAATTTTGTTTTTAGCATATCCACCATTAAAGCCTATATTCCAGGAACTGTTTTCATTTATATCCCCATAATAAGAAACCGAAAAATCAACACCCTTGTTTTCCACTTCACCTATGTTTTGATCTGGAGGGCTAAACCCTGCAGTCAAAGGAATAGAGGCATTTGCAGGATACAAAATATCAGTTCGCAGATTTTTGAACACATCAAATTCAAAATTCACTTTCCCATCAAACAATGATCCTTCAATACCAAGATTTGCGTTTTTTGCTACCTCCCAGGAAACACCCTGATTGGCTACAGAAGATGGTCTCAAACTTTTTTCCTGCGTGGTTTCATTGAATATGTAGCTTCCTCCAAATTCAAAAGCTGCAAGATACTGGTATGGATCTATCTTGTCGTTACCCAGTGTACCATACGATCCTCTTAACTTCAGTCTGCTTACCCATGAAACATTCGACATAAAATTTTCTTCTGTAACTACCCAGCCTGCTGAAACTCCGGGAAAGAACCCCCATCTAAAATCTGGATCAAATATTTGAGAGCCGTCATATCTCCAGACAAATTCCACCAAATATCGATCTCTAAAGGCATAGTTTACACGCCCAAAATAATTCAATCGAGCTTCCTCAAATTGTGCTCCATTATTTGTTTTTTTCACATTATCTGCTCCAAAATCCAAATATGGCAACTGGTCAGTTACATATTCATTTCTGAATGCGCTAAAAAAATATCGTGTAAGTGTTTGCCGTTCCGCACCTACCATGAAGCCAAAGCCATGGTTTTTAACATTCTTCACATAGTTTAATCGCATATTACCAGTAAACCCTTTTTTTCTCTGACTTCTCTCTTCCAACTGAGGAGCTGTGCCTCCTTTGGCTGAACCTTGTAAATCAGGCTCACCATTTTCATTCAAGGTTATCCTGTCCCACTGATAGAGTACCCATGGTGTCCTCCAGTTTTTAAATTCTCGGAAAGACTGATCAATTGCCGCATTCGCTACAAAAGACAAGCCTTTTATGGTAAACAAATCATCGATATCAAGGCCAATATTACTTTGGAAAACATAATTGTCGTTGTTATTATACCCGGTAACGTCTGTTGAAGTTACAGCCGGATTTTGTCCTCCTTCAAAGTCAGGGCCCGGTAAGCGTTCAGTGTCTGTGCTCCGTTTTGGCCAAAAAGCCGGCTCAGTTGGCTTCATGCCCCAAAGAAATCTGAAAGTACTGCCTCCTCTAGTTTGTGTATATTTTCTGGCTTCCTGACGTCCGGAAACATCAAATCTAAGGGTAATATTTTTTCTGATCTTTGCATCAATATTTGCACGGAAATTATACTGATTGTATCCAACTGCACTATTTTTGAAATAACCATCTTCCCATGTGTTCCCAGCAGAAATAAAATAAGTTATCCCATCAGCATTTCCTCCTGACAAGGAAATGTTTGCATTTCCTTGTGCAGACCAAGGTTTGATTGTTTCATCATACCAGTTAGTATTTGGGTGTGTCCAGGGTTCAGAACCATCTGCAAATTTACGCAGATCCTCATCACTGTATCTTCCCTCAGGTAGTTTGTAGTGGTACAAATCAATTTCATTTAATGCTTGTGCATAATCCTGAGCATTAAGTACCTCTGGTAATCGGGTAGCCTGGTTTGCTCCTACATTTAAGTTGAAACTAATTTCAGGAGGACCTGATTTACCTCGTTTGGTAGTTACCAAGATAACACCGTTGGCAGCCTGTGCTCCATAAATCGCAGCAGATGCATCTTTTAGTACGGTGATTGATTCAATGTCATTAGGATTAAGTCTTGCAAGACCCCCATCTCTATTGGCAATACCATCAATTACGATAAGTGCTGAGGAATTATTTAATGTATTTATTCCTCTAATCCTGATTTGAGAATCATCTGCACCAGGTTCACCTGATCGGTTTACGACCATTAATCCAGGTACCTGGCCTACAAGTGCTCCTGAAAGGTTGTTGGTTGGGAATTCACGAACTACATCGCCTTTCACGCTAGATACGGCACCAGTAACAGTAGCCTTTTTCTGTTCTCCGTAACCAACTACAATGATTTCTTCAAGGGAGGTAACATCAACTTCCAGGGTGATATCAATTATTGCCTTGGTACCAACAAGAACTTCAATTGAGGTAAACCCTATAGAACTAAAAACAATAGTTGAATTTTCATCGGGAACCTCAAGGCTATAATTTCCATCAAAGTCTGTTACAGTACCAGTGCTAGTCCCTTTTACAATCACATTGGCACCTGGAAGCCCTTCTTCATCTTCACTTGATATAATTTTTCCAGTAATAGTAATTCCCTGAATTACGACTTCTACTTCAGGTACATTATTATTTTGTCCAATATATTTTTGAACAATAATGTTTCGATTAACTTGTTTGAATTTTAATTCTGCTTTTTCAGACACCTCAAGAAGTACATCGCGAACAGTGATATCTTTTTTGTTTTTGGTGTATGAAAAACTGTTGTTAAGATCCTCAGAGCTAAACGAAAAATAAAAATTAGTATTTTTTTCAATTTCATTGAAAAGCTCAGAAAGACTAGCGTCTTTGACCTTCAGGTCAATTCGCACGTCCGTCACACTTTTCACCTCTTGGGCATTAAGGTCCGCTGCCCAAATTGAGTTAAGCAGAAAAAACTGCATAACAACTCCTTTAAGAGATAGATTTGCTAGCATAATTAATTTGTCTAATGATTTTTTCATAATTTTAATTTGAGATTAAAAATAATTAATTTCATTCCTATGGGAGGTGGTGCTCACTGTAGGAATAGTAGCCTGCTTAATTTAAGTTGGCTACTTTTTTTGTTTGATTTTGATCTACATAGGCATCTTATTTTTAAGTGTTACTTTATTATCATCTATTATATGTGTAAAACCCATAGATAATCCCATGTTATGCAGGATGTTATCTAAGTTTTCTTTTTCAAAAGTACTGTTAAAGTGTTTGGAAGATAATCGAGTGGTCTGATTGTCTATTTGAACCGCATACCATAGCTCAAGCTTTGGTATAATTTCTTCTAAGGACTCATCTTTAAATATCAATCTCCCTTCTTTCCAGGCAAGAATTTCATATGGCTCAAAATTTCCTTTTTCAGTAATATCATATTCATTATTAACAATAGAATATTCACCAGGGCTAAGTGTAAAACTTGCTTTTTCAGGTATTTCAGGAATCTGCAATTTTATTTTTCCAGTAACCAAACTAACTTGTATAGATTTCGCTCGATAACTATTTACATCAAATGAAGTTCCCAGTGCTACCACTTCCAGCCCACGACACTTTACAATAAATGGTTTTTTCTTATCTTTAAAAACATCAAAAAACGCCTGACCTTCTAATTCAATATATCTCAAACTGTCATTATAATTACTTAGATACGAAATTTTACTTCCTGAATTTAAATAGACTATTGAGCCATCGGACAAGGTTATTGTTGATTTTTGTCCTTTGAGCGTCTCCTTAGTAATTAATGAAATCTGTGGTTCAATTTCGGGACTGCTATCAGCCATATACCGAACTAAAAATATGGCGGATAAAAAAATAGTTAGGATTGCCGCGACTTTAATAAATAGTCCACCATTAAAAAAAAAGTGAGAATTAGTCTCTTTAGGCTCAAAAACTCTATACCAAATTTTATCATTAATCTCATTTTGAGAGATGAGCTCAATATCTTCTTCAGCAAAATACCTTTTTTTCCAAATTCTTTCCAAATCAGCAAAATCTTCCTTGGCTTTTAATGAAGATTTTTTCCACTTAGCAACTTGTTCATGATCTTTCTTGGAGGCTTGGCCAGAAATATCTCTGGCTACCTTTTTGTAAAGACTATTTAATGATGATCTTGACTTTTCCATAAATTGAATTCTTATTAATAACCCAGTGGCTTAGTTTTACCCTGAATTAATTTGATAAAATAATTTCTTCAATTAGAATTGAGCATTACAATTGTTGATTTCCTGCTGACATTCGAGTAATTATAAATAGTATAAAAATAGTTAGAAAGACAATTTTCTTGATTGTTAGTGCAGGCTTTGTAAATCTTAGTGAGATCACAAAAGTTGCTTATTTATAAATGAAGAGAACAGCGTTATTTTTTTATTGAAATAATTCGTACCTCGCGAGATTGCTCGTTTTTGTATTGATCTATTTGCTCTCTAAGAGATTTCAATGCCAATCCCATGTGGGTTTCAATTGTTTTAACAGAAAG
>CAYREN010000123.1:0-11545 GCA_964423255.1 uncultured Roseivirgaceae bacterium
GAAAATTCCTTTCCCCAACCAGTTCCTCCCGTACATGATAACTCCGGATAGGCACGTATAGCAGCAGACATATGTCCCGGCATATCAATTTCCGGGATAATGTCTATATAATGTTCTGTCGCATAGGATACAATATCCCTTATATCCTGTTTTGTATAAAAGCCGCCATAGATATTGCCATTTACAAACTGCGGGTTAAAGTTATAATCAGGATCAGATTTGGCTTTCTCAATACACGCCTTGTCGTTACTGTCAAATTTTCTATAAGCCCCTACACTTGTCAGTTTTGGATATTTATCTATTTGAATTCTCCAACCCTGGTCATCACTTAAATGAAGTTGTAACTTATTCAACTTATACAAGGCCATCTGGTCAATAATCTTGAATATGAATTTTTTTGGGAAAAGGTGTCTTGACAGATCAATCATGAAACCACGGTATTGGTATTGGGGCTGGTCGTCAATGTTTATACCTCGTATCTTGATTTTCTTTCCAACCCTGTCTAAAGTTGCCGTCCATAAGATCTGCCTGAAAGTTTGAGCAGCATAAAAGGCACTTTGCGGGCTCTTCGCCTTTACAACTATTTTATTATCGTTAATGTCAATTGTATATTCATCATTATTGAGTTGCGCATCCTGAATAAGCTGAATGTCACAATTATCCGGAGCTCCATTACTTTCTTTTACAGCAAAGCCCCCCATATTTTGATCTGCCCTGATGATTACTTTGCCTGCCTCGGCAAATTGACTATTTATATAGATTGTGGAACTTTCGCTAATTATTTTCACACTATCAGATAAAGTCACTTTTCTTGGTAACGGGATAATTTTAGCAATTTTTAAAACTGGTTTTGGTGGATTAACCTTAACCGGCTTTTTACTACATCCAAAACCATAAAGGCCAACAACAGTGAGCAGAATGCAACTTATTACAAATCTTTTATAAATCATTGTATTTCAATATTGATTAAAAAATTATTAAATATACTGACAATACTTAGTATCCCGGATTTTGTACCAGCTTAGGGTTCCTCTCTATTTCTTCAATAGGAATAGGAAGAATAAGTGTGTTTTTATTAACATTATAATGCACGTATTTCCCGGTGATTAAATTAAGCACCTTTAACTGGGTCATTGTACTTATTGCTTTACCGTTTCTCACAAGGTCATCCCATCTCTGGGCTTCAAATGCAAATTCGAGTCTTCGTTCTTTCAGAATGGCGTCAAGCATTGTTACATTGGTAGCAGAAGTGGGAGGTAAGTCAACACGAGTTCGGATTTCGTTGACAATACTTCTTCCAAAATCTCCCTGATGCAGATTTGCCAAAGCTTCGGCTTTCAGCAATAAAATATCGTCAAGTCTGAGAACATAAATTTGATCACCGCTATTCCAGTCATTTGCATGCTTAAACTTATAGGCAAACGGGACAGGCTGGTTAGGGTTTTTTGCATTCCAATACTCATCAACCCAGTCAACTTTCTCCCACATTATACTTGCCTCCATTCTAACAGTGTCGTGCTCAGCTTTAAAAGCGTCCACCAGATTATGCGAGGGAGTGCAGTATTTTCTCCAGTCATCACCTGACAGGGAAGGAGGGAGAAACAGCTGAGGTCCCCAGTTTCCTTCCGGAGTGCCACCTTTAAACTGAATTTCAAATATGGATTCATCGTTATTATAATGTTTACCATCGAATAAGAAATTATAGTTACTCAGTAGCCTATAGCCTGCTGAACTGTTAATGACTTTGTCACAATACGTAATAACTTTTGAATAATCTCTTTCGGGTCGTTGTGCCCATATTTTTGCCAGTAAAGCATCCGCTGCACCTTTCGTGGCACGTGCTTTATTAACCGTATTATCTGACGAGTAAGTTACCGGCAGATTTTTTTCTGCAAATTCCAGATCCTTAATAATAAAATCATATACTTCCTTAACAGATGATCTGGGTATCTGAATTTTTTCCGGTGAGGCAGTACCTGTTGTTTCAACTATCGGAACACCTCCGTATAAATCCACCAGATTATAATAAAACAGTGCTCTCAAAAATCTGGCCTCTCCTTTTATTTCATTGTAGCGAGTCTTTGTAAGACCCGTTACATTGTCTATTTCCGACAAAATGACATTACATCTCATAATTCCATTATACAAGGCCTCCCAGTTCGCCATTATCCGGCTGTTGTTGCTGGTAATATCTATCATTTCATACTGATCTATATCAACGTCGTCAAGCGATCCGGCATAAGCATTATCTGATCTTACATCTTGTAGTAAAATATTGTCCCAGATAAAATATTCAATGTATAAAGTATTATAGCATCCAACAAGAGCTCCTTCAATGTCGGCAGCACTTTTATAAGAATTACCTGTTGTGGCAGAAGTTACAGGCTTTAAATCCAAGAATTTCTGACATGACTGAAACACTGTAGCAACTCCAATAATTGCAATTAGAAATATATAAGAAAACTTTTTCATGGTTTTAAGTTTTTGAGATTAAAATGAAAGGTCGATACCAAATATTATGTTCCTTGGCTGGGGATAGGTGCCATAGTCAATACCTTGAGCAAGATTACTGTTGCCGAAAGCGTTAACTTCAGGATCATAGCCGGTGTATTTAGTAAAAGTATATAAATTTTCAGCCGTAACATAAACCCTGGCACTTGATAACCGCACACTTCTGAGAATATTTTTCGGGATAGCGTAGCTTAGAGACAAAGTCTTTATTCTAACATAGGACCCGTCTTCAAGGAATCTCGTAGATAATAAGGAATTATATTTGCTTCCGAGCATAGCCTTTGGCACGTTAGTAATGTCTCCCGGTTTCTCCCATCTTTTGAGTGTGGTAGCCAGCTGGTTTTCAAAGTTATTCATGCCTTCAGTTTCAACTCTCGAAGCATTAAATATTTTATTCCCATACACACCCTGAATAAATATGCTTAAAGTAAACCCCTTAAATGATAAAGTATTTGTTAAACCGTAAACAAATTTGGGACTTGGATTCCCAATTATCGTTTTATCCTTATCATTGATAACACCATCCCCGTTAATGTCCTTATAAATCATTAATCCGGTATTTGGATCTACTCCCAGAGCAATATAGCCATAAAAGGAACCGATTGGCTTGCCCTTTTCAGTAATGGTGACATTCCCTCTTTGGTAAATGTCACCGGCATGAATAATCTGACCACCCAGAGAAATTACCTTATTCCTGTTTAAAGAAATATTGAAATCTGTATTCCATTTTAATTTGTTAACCAGATTTTTTGTTTTAATAAGAAATTCAATTCCTTTATTCTGGATATTACCAATATTTTGCATTGACGAATTGAAGCCTGTGGATGTGGGAATCGGCATCGACAAGAGTAAGTTTGAAGTATTCTTCAAATAAGCATCAGCAGTTACCCCAATACGGGAATCAAGAATTAGAAGATCAATACCCAGGTTTGTCTGAGACGTGGATTCCCATTTTAAATCTGCATTTGTAAGCGTTTCGGGAGCTGTTCCGGGTACAATAACACCACCGATAACATAATTATATCCACTTCCTACTGTCCCATACCAGGCATAATCATCTATCCCATCATTTCCGACCTGTCCCCAACCAAACCTTATTTTTAAGTCATTAATAATTTTACTGTTTTTTAAAAAGGCTTCCTGGGATATTCTCCAACCTGCAGAGAATGAAGGGAAAAACCCCCATCTTTTGGAAGGCCCAAATACGGAAGAGGCATCTGCTCTGAAATTTGCAGTCAAAAGGTATTTATTTGCGTAACCATAATTTATTCTTGCAATTTGAGATACATTAGACTTTTCGCCAAATGTTGAATTTACACTTTCAATTCTGGAGCCGCCATTTATTGTTTTGATCACATCATTAGCAAAGTGTGAAACATTGGCGTCAAGAGATTGAGCCTTTCGCTTTGTAACGATAAAACCAACTAAAGCATCCAGGCTTTGCTTACCAAATTTCTTCTTATAGGTTAATGTATTTTCAATATACCAATATTCGTTTTTTGAGGTACTCTCTTCTCCTATTCCCTTGTTAGCCCTACCCCAATCCGTGCTAAACGGGTCAAGGAAATATTTATATTGCGAACCGGAATAGTGATAAGAAGCTAATGTTTTATACTTAAAATTCTTTAAAAACGTAGCCTGAAGATAAACGTTACCATAAAAATTACTTTGGTAATAATTCTGGTCAGGCGCATCTGTACCGGCTACCGGATTTTCCCATGAAAGTTGTAAGGGGTTACCTGTATAAGTCCCATCGGGATTGAATATGCCAATTAGCTCTGGAGTTTCCAGTGCACCAAGAATAACGCCTCCACGCCCGGCTCCAACATTATCAGAAATATCAACATCATGCCATTTTCCAAACGAGATACTCGTACCAACTTTGAACCAGCTATTCATTTTTCTGTCAAAATTCATTTTCCAGGCATAGCGTTGGGCATAGTTCTTCCTGACGATCCCATCTTGTTTATTCCAATTTCCGGATATGTAATAGTTTGTTTTTGCATCTGATCCTGATACCGAAAGCTGATAATTCTGAAGTATAGCTGTTCGGTAAATTTCATTCTGCCAATCCGTATTTGCCGTATAAATACTCCAGTCAGTTTTAAGCCCTAATTCGTTCATTAGGTTAATATACTGTGATGAGTTTAATACAGCAATATGCTTTATAACTTTTGAGAAACCATAATAAGAACTAAAATTAACAGATGCTTTTTTGTTTTTACCACGCTTGGTGGTGATTATGACTACACCATTCGCACCTGACGCACCGTAAATTGCCTCTGAAGAAGCATCTTTCAATACAGTTATGCTTTTGATGTCATTCGGATTTAATGTTAAAATATCCTGTGTAGGAACCCCATCCACTACATATAATGGGTTGCTGCTCCCATTTATTGACGTTGTCCCTCTGATACGTATAAATGCACCTGCCTGCGGTTTCCCGGAAGGGGATATTACTTCTACTCCTGCCATTTTTCCTTCAAGAGCATTTGCAAGCTGAAGAACAGGGCGATCTTTTATTTCCTTAGAAGTTACGGTGCTAATGGCGCCAGTGACATCCTTGATTTTTTGAGTCCCATATCCCATTACAACAACCTGTTGCAGATTTTGGATGTTTTTTTCAAGTTGCAAGCTGATAGTATTACGATTACCTACCTGTATTTCCTTTGTCTGATATCCGACAAAGGAAAATACTAAAACTGCACCCGATCCTTTCACGGTGATCGAAAAATCTCCGTTTATATCAGTAGTGGTACCATGGGTTGTCCCTTTCTCCACAACATTTACTCCCGGTAGCGTTTCATTGGTTTCATCGGTAACCTTCCCTGTTACCTTATGTGATTGCTGCACAATATTTTCCCTGGAATCCTGATTATTACTTAATAAAGTCACTTGTTTGCCTTCCACCCGGTATAGGATTCCTCCTTCCGGGAAGAGCTTATCCAGAATATTCCAAATACTTTTTCTTTTTGCTTCTACACTAACCTTTTTGTTAACATCCACCAACCGGTTATTGTAAAAGAACCTAAATTCACTCTGACTCTCTATTGTCTCCAGAATACTGGCAATAGTTGCATTTTCCATCGAAATGGTTAACTTCTTGTTTTGCGCGTAATTATTATTAACCGCAAGGACTTGGGAAATACTTACGTAAAAAAAGAAAAAGCTCACTGCAATAATTTGCAGTGTTCTTCCACAAAATACATTTTCTAAGTCTGATAATTTTTTTTTCATATCACTAAAATTCAATTAATAAAATAGTCGAACAATCATTTTTTAAATAATTGGGAAAACAGGTATCACCTGTTTGTCCCGGTCTGTTGTAACCTCTCATTTGTTCTTTTTCATAAACATCTGATTTTAAATTTATAAAATGGGAGTAGTAATTATTATCAACTCCCGTCTCTCTTTTCGTTATCATTACTTCAATTATTTCTGATTGTTCATTACATCCTCTTCTTGCTTCTGTTTTTTCCTATTGAGGGCTTTATTAAGTAATAAAATCTTCACCAGCCCCTTTTTACATTAACATCCTTTTGAAAAAAATTATTATTTTCAATATGACTGAACAAAAAATTACACTATTCAATACTCTATTTATGCAAATATTTGTCAAAAATAAAACAAAAATACATACAAGTCAAACTTTTTTGTAAAATATTTTGCAAAAAGTTGTATTTACCCGCATTAAATTGTACTTTTGTAGCTTTGAAATTAACAAATGATATTTTTAGCTATATAAATAAGGTGCACTATGAGTTATTTAAACACTATTTTCCGTTCGTTTGTAATGGTAACCTTTGCTTTAGTGGTTACATCTTGTACAAATTCTCAGTCAGCTGGGTATTTCAGGAAGGACATCAGCAGTAATTGGTATATCCAAAGTGCTGATTCTGTTCTGTCTTCCGGGCAACAGATTAGTTCTCCTGATTATAAGGTTGAAAGCTGGTATCCTGCTAATGTCCCTTCTACGGTTTTGCATACTCTGGTAAAGGATAGTGTTTACAAGAATATTTTTGAGGACAAGAATATGACATTAATTTCTTCCAAGCCTTTTAAATCATCGTGGTGGTATCGAACCGAATTTAATCTTGACAAGCTCCCACATACGCTTTTGCTGCATTTTAATGGGGTGAATTATAGCGCTAATGTGTGGATTAACGGGAAACAAATTGCTGATAGTGCATTGTTGAGGAACACGTTTCGTCAATTTAAATTTAATATTTCCAATGATGTAAAAAAAGGTATAAATATCTTAGTTGTGCAAGTTTTTCCACCAGTTACCGGAGACTTTTTTATGGGATTTGTGGATTGGAATCCCAGACCTCCTGATAAAAATATGGGATTGTTTAGAAAAGTTTATCTCGAAGCCAACGCAGGGGTAGGTATTTCCGACCCTTTTATAGTCAGTACATTAAATGAAGATTTGTCGGAAGCTAAATTGACAGTATCAATAGAGGTAACCAATTATACCAGTGCTGACCAGTCAGGAAAAGTCATTCTAAAAATTAATGACAGAAGTATGGTGGAACTTGTTAAATTGAAAGCTGGTGAGACAAAGAAAGTTATTTTTAGTCCCAATGATTTTAATAATTTAAAGGTCAGGCATCCTAAGCTTTGGTGGCCGCATACTTTGGGAGAATCTCATTTATATCATGCGGAATTTAGTTTTCAGAAGGATGGAAAGATTCTGGACGACAAATCGTTAGATTTTGGTATTCGGACAGTATCAAGCTATTTCACTAAACAGGGATTCAGAGGATTTAAAATCAACGGTAAAAAGATTTTGATACGTGGTGGAGGATGGACGGATAGGATGTTGCTTGATGACACGCCCGAAAGCATTCAAAATCAATTAGAATATGTGAAGGATATGAATCTGAATACTATTCGTCTCGAAGGTTTCTGGGGTAAAGATCAGACGCTCTACAATCTTTGTGACCGAATGGGTATTATGATTATGGTTGGTTGGAGTTGCCAATGGGAATGGAAAGAATATCTGCACAAACCCGTAAGCGACGACTATGGTGGTATCTTATCGCCATCGGATGTGGACATGATGAGTAAAGCCTGGCAGGATCAGGTTATATGGCTTCGGAATCATCCTTCCATATTTGTCTGGTTGTATGGCAGCGATAAAATGCCAGAGCCGGCATTGGAAAAGAAATATTTAAAGATTCGTACGGAATATGACTCTACCAGAGTTTATCTCGCTTCTGCTCATGAGTGCACCTCCCTTGATGGCCCTACCGGAGTAAAAATGCGTGGACCTTATGCATATGAACCGCCTGTTTATTGGTTCTCCGATACCTTGTACGGCGGGGCTTTTGGCTTTAATACCGAAACCGGGCCAGGGGCACAGGTCCCTCCGTTGGAAAGTATTGAAAAGATGATTTCCAAAAAGCACCTTTGGCCTATTGACTCCGTTTGGGATTACCACAACGGACGTCATGTGTTTAATACACTGAGCCGATACACCAAAGCACTCGAAGCCCGCTATGGCAAAGCAACTTCTGTTGAAAATTATGCCAAAAAAGCCCAGATACTGAACTACGAGCTCATGCGCCCCATGTTTGAAGCTTTTTCGGCATACCGTTACAAAGCTACCGGCGTTATTCAGTGGATGCTTAACTCGGCATGGCCGGAAATGTACTGGCAGCTTTATGATTATTACCTGATGCCCAACGGTGCTTATTACGGAGCAAAAAAAGCCTCTCAACCCTACCATGTCATTTATGATTATGCACATCATACGCTTTTTGCCGTAAATGACAAACTGAAAGACAAGAATGGTTGCACACTCAAAATCAGGGTTTACAACCTGAAATCCCAACTTAAATATGAAAAAGAGCTGAAAATTGACCTCAAGGCTAATGCAAGCAGAGAAGTATTGAAACTTCCGGAATTTCCATGGGTCAGGAGTGTTTACTTTTTAGATTTACGTCTGATGGACAGTACCGGCAAAGAAATAGATAACAACTTTTATTGGCTGTCACACAAAAAGGATATTTTGGATTATAAGGCTAAGCTTGCAGGTTGGTATTATTATACACCTTCTAAGCAGTATGCTGATTTTACTGCTTTAAATGATTTGCCAAAAGTAAAAGTGACAGGAACAGTTAAAGAAATTACCAAACAAGATTATTCTGAGTTTGCTGTTGAATTGACGAACAGTAGTAAGTATATTGCCTTTTTTGTCCATCCTAATATTGTAAATAAAGTAACCGGGAATACAATTCTTCCGGTAATCTGGTCTGATAATTATGTATCGTTGCTTCCGGGTGAAAGCAGAAAATTATCGGCAAGGATTAAAAATAAATATTTGAAAGACAAAAAACCACAATTGATAGTGAAAGGATATAATTTAATGGAAAAGTAATTGAAAAATCGGTTTCCTCATTTCATTCGGGGAAACCTGTAAAAATAGAATAATATGAAGCGAAATTACACCATCGTAATTCTGATATTAGTAACCTTCTTTGTCATTTCCTTTATGACTAATATCCTGGGGGCGCTCAACCCCAATGTGTCCTCAGGGTATCATCTAACTGAAACCATGGCCGGCTTTCTGCCGTTTGTTTTCTTCATTGCCTATGGTATTATGTCCATTCCGTCCGGATTTCTTCTGGAGAGGTGGGGTGGAAAGCGTATGATGATGGTGGCATTTGTTCTCGCCTTTCTGGGTGCATTTGTTTTCACCCTTTATCCCAGGTTCAACGTCTTTGTGGTTTCACTCTTTACTATCGGAACCGGCATGGCTATTCTTCAGGTGGTGATTAATCCAATGCTGCGTGTGGCTGGCGGAGAAGAGCATTATGCGTTTAACTCTGTGCTGGCTCAGCTTATCTTCGGTTTGGCCTCTTTCATTAGCCCTCAAATGTATTCTTATCTCGTCACGAACATCGACAAAGGAAATTTGAGTAAGCCATTTATCGGTGTATTAAGCAAACTCGTACCATCGGCTTTGTCATGGGTCTCGGTCTATTGGGTTTTTGCCTTGTTGAGTATATTGATGGTCATCGTTGTTGCACTGGTAAAATTCCCGAAAGTTGAGTTGCAGGAAGACGAAAAAGCAGGATCCAAAGCCAGCTATGTCGAGTTGTTTAAAAACAAATATGTCATTCTCTACTTTTTTGGGATTTTCGCCTATGTGGGATCCGAACAGGGTATTTCCTACTGGATGTCCAAATTTTTGTATGTCTATCACGGTGTCAATCCCAACACTATAGGTGCCGATGCTGTATCCTATTTCTGGGGGCTAATGACCATTGGTGGTATTTTGGGATTAATTCTTTTGAAACTGATCGACAGCAAAGTTGTACTACGATGGTTTACTCTGCTGGCTTTTGTCAGCCTTATCATCGGGTTATTCGGAAATACAAAAATGGCCTTATGGGCATTTCCTATTTCTGGATTTTTCCTCTCGGTAATGTATCCGATCATTGTTTCGCTGGGCCTCAATTCCGTTTCCAGATATCACGGCTCGTTTACCGGGATATTGATGTCAGGGATTGCCGGCGGGGCTATTGTACAAATACTTATTGGTGGCATCAGCGACTTGACTTCGCTGAAAACAGGCATGCTCCTACTATTCATAACCCTCGGTTATATCCTGAGCATCAGTTTCTGGGCAAAACCGCTTATCAACAATAAAACAGTAAATATTAAAGAAATATTTAAAGCATAATGGAACGAACAATGAATGGTAGCTTAATAGGCGTTGATCTCGGTGGAACGAAAGTCGCTGCCGGTAAAATTGCCGGTGCGGAGTTAGGAGAAGTGATTTATAAACTTATCCCGGCTAACAGTAATGATCCACGGGATATTATTAATATTTTGGTTGAGATTATTAATCAGCTTTTTGATAAGTTTGTGATAGGTATTGGTGTGGGAATTCCAGGTTTAGTTGGCCGAAACGAAGGTGTAGTGTATGATATACAAAATATTCCATCATGGGAAGAGGTTCATTTGAAGGATATTTTGGAAGCTTATTTTCATGTACCTGTTTACATTGACAACGATGCCAACTGTTTTGCTCTGGGCGAATCGCGATTTGGCAAGGGAAAGGGTGAAGATGATTTTGTCGGCCTCACACTGGGAACAGGTATGGGTGGTGGAATTATCAAGGATGGCTTTCTGCTTTCAGATGTTCATTGCGGATCGGGCGAATTTGGAAATATTCCTTATCTGGACAGCATTTACGAAGATTACTGTAGTGGGAAATTTTTCATGAAAAAATTCAATTTGAAAGGAGAAAAACTTGCAAAGGCTGCTGCAAAAGGTGATGTGGTCGCTCTTAAAGCATTCGAAGAATTCGGATTTCATCTGGGCAATGCCATAAAAACCATCAAACTTTCAGTGGATCCACGGAAAGTGATTATCGGAGGCTCTGTAGCACAGGCAAATGAATTTTTTAATATCAGTATGTGGAAATCAATTCTGGATTTTCCTTTCCCGAAAACTATTCGCGATTTTGATGTAATTTTCTCCGATATTAAAAATATTGCTATTCTTGGGGCAACTTCATTATATTTGGATAGAATAGAACAACGCCCGGTGAAAGAGCAAATAATAAAAAGCAACTAAAAAATTATGTTTATGGAAAATGCAGTAATTGGAATTTCATTAGGTGGCAAAACACTGATGGCAGGAAAAGTAAAAAATGGCCGTATTGAAAAGAGTATTACCAGAAAGATAAATAATAAGGCTCCGGAAGACGAAATATTGGCAGAGGTACTAAAAATTATTAATGAAGTGAAGGATGATGAGGTGGCGGGGCTGGGTATTGGAGTACCGGGCCTGGTAGATGTGGAAAAGGGAATTGTTTACCGGGTTCAGAACATTCCATCCTGGCGTGAAGTACATATCAAAGAGATACTGGAAGATCATTTTGGACTAAAAGTTTATGTTAACAATGATGCTAACTGTTTTGCCATTGGGGAAATGTATTTTGGGAAAACTGCAGGATACGAAAACAGTATAGGACTTATCATTGGAGCCGGAGTAGGAGCCGGAATCATTTTTAAAGGAC
>CAYREN010000124.1:0-11453 GCA_964423255.1 uncultured Roseivirgaceae bacterium
GGCCTCAAAGGGTGAAAGAAGAATTTTGTTGCCAATATAAACATCTCTTATACCCATTACAAGCATCTCTATATCAAAGTCAGAACTCATGTTTTTTAATGAACTACCAATATCAAGTCCCAGGGCATAGCCCAGTTTTTGAGACATAGTTTGAGGCATAACCTCCTTGGCCGCAGCACTAACGTAACTTGCAGGAACATAGATGATAAGTAAAATCAAGATACAAATTCGAGATAACACCATAAAGATATTAAAAAATTTCATAATCGGTAAAACCCCAAACTGCTTTAATCTATCCAGCCAAACGATTCTTGCCTATCTTAAAGCCAGCCCTGTCTGATTTCTAAAAGGGCGCCATCCCCCTTCGTGTCCCATGATATGTTAAAATGCTCGTAACTGTTAAGCTGCACCCAAAGATGTGGTTGAGCAGTTACATTCAGTGGTTATCGCTAATTATGGGCATTCGCTGAATAGTTACAAATGCTTGGATGTAATTTCGTAATAGCCATCATTGTCTTTAATGTTGCTTTATCACGCCAGACATATAAAACTTGCTGGATACGCTCATGTTCGTTATAAATCGGCATAATGATAATTATTTATACAGCGTATAAACTTCACATAGTTTGATGAAAATCAATAAGCAAGAAACTCAATACTGGAGCATCCTGTTAGTAGTAGCCCTTTCAATTAAATTAGCAATATACTTTCTGGATTCCGCCCCCATGTTCTTCCTCGGCGACTCAGAAGCCTATATTGACACCGCCCTCAAGGGTTGGATTCCGCCCGATAGATCCTTCGTGTATGGATACATTATACGCCTTATTGCCGTTACAACACATTCACTACAAAATCTGGTCTTATTTCAGACTATCCTAGGCGCCTTAACTGCAGTTCTTGCCGCTTATATTTTAAAATCTTTTTTTGCGGTTTCCCGTAGATGGGCCTTTGGGGCAGCAGTTCTGTGTACCATAGAACCACTCCAGCTCTTTTACGAACGCTATGTTATGACTGAAACGGTGACTCTGTTTATTTTCGCAATACTCGTTGCAATGATTTTACGATACATTAGAAAGCCAACAATAACCCGTATTATCATCACTCAACTACTTGGACTTATGTTGATAAGTATGCGGATGATATATTTACCACTCGTCTTAGTCATGACCGTGGCACTGCCATTGTTCACTTTTTTGAAAGAGTATTTTAATGGCAGGAATATGAGCAATAAAAAAAATTTGACAACAGCTTTATCCCACCTACTGATAGCCATTGCTTGCATGTCCATTCTTCATTCATCATATAGACACTTGGTTGGGCATCTTTTGCATCGTCAACCTGCCTATATCTATAATAGTGGCTTTTCTCTGCTCATGTGTTGGTCACCCATTCTTGAACCGGAGGATTTTGACGGTAATCTGGGATATAAAATTTTTGCCATGCTGACACAAAATCCTAAAAATCGAAAAAAAAGAGGTGCTCAACTCTGCTGGCGGGGTGGATTAAAAGACGTAATTACAACTCTTATCCCCGATCATCAGAAGGCGGAACAGGTAGCAAAAAATGCCGCCATACATGCCGCCATCAACAATCCAAACGCCTTGTTATCACTGTATTGGCACAGCATTAAGGACTATTGGACAATTGGCTATATAAAGGGGGTAATGCGTTTTGACAGGGGCAGCACCCAGCCGCTTTCTCTCGAATTCCAGAAAGAATTATTACAAAATTTTCGTTTACATTCTGCGCGGCAACCATACATAACCACACTAACAAACTGGTATTTCTTTAAAGCTTGGCCATGGTATCTATTTATATTGCTCACGCCTTTATTGGCTCTTATAAACCTGATTTTCTCTCCCCCCTTGCGCCTTTATTCCTCTGTCGTATTTTTATTATCCTGCTTCCTTGTTACTATTCCGGCCACATTCCCAGCTGTCCGTTATATGCATCCGCTGGGCTGGCTTATCATTATTGTCCTCATCCCGATATTATCACGCTTAACACGTCTCACGGTAAAATCCGTTACAAGCGACCATAAACAATGGATATAACCTTTATCTCCTCCTATTCCGACCTTAGACTGTATAAGAAATTTAACTTTGCTAAGTGTTTCCGCATAAGTATTTGTAATTTTCCATGGGGTTTGATTTACGGCCTGTTTAAGGGCTTAGCTCTATTTCACGACCTGAATTTTTTATAGCTATTTATGCAGTTAAGCTTATTAAAAAAGAAACTACCGGATAAATAAAAAATTCGCATAGGGCGATATCCACCCTACTGTATTTCCGGCACAACGTATTAATGTTGCAGAATACCTCTCTTTTGCGTTGGTGGGGCGGCGGGAAACTTCCCATGCTGAAACTCTACAAGAAGATGCGGAGTTTTGGGATCAAGATATTACCCCCGGAAAAAACAAGCTGAGAATAACCATACAACAATGACTTACCAAAACGAGGAGCAGCTTCAAAAAGATCATTTTAACCGTATTGCTTCTAACTACAGAAGACATTACGGGGATAGATGGAGTCAGAAGTATCGGCACCATTTCCTAAATGATCCCATGTTTAAAGAAATTAATCTTGCTGGTAAAACGGTACTTGATGCCATTTGCGGAAACGGTGAAACAACGGAATATCTTTTAGAAAAAGGCGCATTAGTTACAGGACTAGACATCTCTCAGAAGGCCATAAAAAATTACCGGGAGAAATGGCCTGAATGCGCCACAAAATGCGCCTCAATCCTTGCTACCGGCTTCCCCGATAATAATTTTGATTGTTTGGTAGTGGTCGGCGGCTTACACCACCTGCATCCTTATATTCTGGAAGCCGTTAACGAAATCCACAGAATTATAAAACCAGGAGGATATTTTTGTTTTACCGAGCCGCATCAGGGAAGTTTGCCTGATAAAATTAGACAATTCTGGTACAAAAGAGATAGCTTATTTGCCAATAACGAAAAAGCTGTTGATGTTGACGAATTAAAAATTCATTACCAAAATAAATTTATCTTCCGAAAACAATACTATACGGGAAACGCGGCCTACCTTCTCGTCCTCAACTCCATGATATTCCGCATGCCGTTACAGATAAAGGCCGTATATGCCCCGTTACTTCTTAAAGTTGAAACCGTTTTGGGACGATTGCAGGGCAAAAAATTGTCTTGTGTTTCCGTCTGCCAATGGCAGAAAAGATAGGTAAAAGAAATGGCACGAAATAAATTAACGTATATTTTCATCATAACTTTCTTATTTTGTACTCTACTCTCTGGATGCAGTCAAAAAAAGAAGCCGTACAACCTCATTTTGATAAGCATTGATGCCTTACGAGCCGATCATCTTGGAATATATGGTTACCACCGGAATACCAGCCCCACCATTGACTCTTTCGCCAAAAAGAATATTCTCTTTACTAATTTCCATACAGTGGTTCCCAAAACAGGCCCATCGATGACATCATTTTTCACCGGGCGTTATGTACAACACCACGGAGTTACCACCAACGCCCTGCGCCGGGACAAATCCATTAAGACCCTAACCCAGATTTTACCGAAAAGCTTCCACAAAGCGGCCTTTTGCGCAAATCTTGGCCTAAACAAAGCCCGTGGATACGCCGATGGTTTTGATGAATTCACAGTACTAATGGCCGGGGCCAAATCAATGCGAGAGGAAAGCCAGGCGGAACTTACTCCCAAGGCCATAAATTGGCTGAAAGATAATGCAGCCAAAGGTAACTTCTTTCTTTGGCTGCATTATCTTGATCCTCACGGTCCCTACACCCCACCACCGCAATACAAGAACTTGTTTATTAATGATAAATTTTATGACCCTACAAAAAAAGTTGCCCTGGATTATACCCCCCTTAAAGGGCAAAATGAGAACATCGTCCTTGGTGCAGTTCCAAAATACCAACGGCTCGATAACCATAATGCAGTGGATTATTATATTTCCCAATATGACGCTGAAATCAGATATACAGATGCCGAAATCAAAAAACTTTTCAATTACCTGAAATCACACGGCTTAATGAAAAAGACCATAATAGTCATTACCGCCGACCATGGCGAAAGCTTAGGTGAAAAAAATTATTATTTCGAACACGGTATGTTTGTAGGTGAAAACTCCACCCATATCCCGCTTATCATACACCACCCGGATATAACAAGGCCAATGACCATAACCTCAACCCTTGAAAGTATTGACCTGGCTCCAACCTTACTTAGCGAATACGGTTTACATTTCCCACAAAAGATTGACGGTTTGGATTTTTCATCTCTCTATCATAAAAGAGAAACGCACAAGGAATTAAGAAAATTCACTTATTCATGCACTCCACAGGAATACACAAATTTTATAGAAATTATACGCACCAAACGACATAAAATAGAGCGGATTAACGAAAAACAATATTATTATTGTGATGCCGACAAGGATGACTGTAGTGAAAAAGATTTA
The DNA here is from genome assembly GCA_964423255.1 of uncultured Roseivirgaceae bacterium. Taxonomy (GTDB): domain Bacteria; phylum Bacteroidota; class Bacteroidia; order Cytophagales; family Cyclobacteriaceae; genus JAAUQL01. The sequence continues at coordinate 4,454 of CAYREN010000124.1, forward strand.
CTGCCCGATAACGTCCATTCCCCTACTATTAATAGATTAAAAAAATTGTTTGCTCCCTTCGGCAGACAGGTTTCCATTAAGGCCAATTTTGTAAAACTTCCCCCAAAAATAATGAAGGAATTAAAGGGGTTAGGCTACGTAAAGTAAAACAGTCACACTACCGCATAAATCATTACAACGATTAACCACCGTTGTATTTATGATATTTTCCACTATATTTTTTCCATATCGGTAGTTATTTACACTTATCTTTTTTACAACTTCAATCAACTACAACAAGAAATTAAAATTTTTTCACAATATGAACTTCAAAGCTTTGCTCAGAAATCAGCTACTGGTGCCCTCTGGATCATGCCCTCTATCACAGACAACATGTTGATGAAAAACAAAAAATATAATATATAAAAGATGAGATAGGCAAATGATTAATTACAAGGCATTACATGCACAATTTTAAATATTTGGAAAATTTCGATTACCCCGTCCCGAGGACGGAGACACAAGGCTTATCATCTTCCCTAAATTGCCTGAAAAAGATGTATTGATTACTGTACAGGGCTTTAGAGGGTGCCCATTATCTCGTCTACCATGCGCACACAAAATTTCGGCGTCCAGTGCTTGTAACATTTTAGTGGTATCTTATCATGCTTTCGCATAACGGCAAACATCATTGTCGGTTTAATAAGGCCTAAATCAATAAGCATTTTATTCAAGTATTCCAGAAAGTCGATAAACGCTTTATCTTCTGCATTATCCGAATCAAAATTATGGCCAAAACAACGATCCACGAAAATATCCGGAATATTACCAAAAGCGATAAATTTTTCAAAATACAATTCTTCTACAAGAAGAGGCAAAATATCTTGAGCTCTGACTCCCTCAAACCCCTCAGTCGAGCAGTCATGGTTGATATAAGTCTCTTCAAATCTGTTTTCCCATGAACGGTTATACTTAATCCTGTCCGGGGCAAAAGCCCATATTTTATTTATAATCTCAAGTGATTCAGGCCAACGTTGGTGACCGTTGCGACCAATCGTCTCGTTGGAGAGAAAAACACCGTCAGGGTGCAAACTATTTTTGATATTACTCAATAATGCCTCTAACTCCACAACATGATGAAGCGATTGATGAGCCATGATACCGCCGTAGACAGTTGCAGGCTGCCAATGGTTAATATCCTGTACCTTCAGAGAAAAATAGCGGCTTAGTCCAGCCTTGTGAACTCTTTCCTTAGCCCGATTGATTAAAATCTCCGCCAGATCAATACATTCAAAGTTGATTTGATGGCCAGTGTCAATTAATTTTCGGACGATTTCAACTTCAAAAAAACAGTCTCCACAGCCAATGCTCAACAGGGTATTATTCTGCGTTTCATCAAGGGCGACGCTGAAATATTTATAATAGAAATCAGTAACACTATTTACACCAAGAATGTCCTGCATGAGTGGCAGGATATATTTATTTGACCAATAATGAAAGATATCAGGTAGTTCTTCCAGATTTTCCACATCACGAAATTGCCTGATTTGCTCTTTAATTTTTTGTTCGTAAGTTGTCATCATAATATGCTTGCATATTGAGAAGTACTTTGGCCACTGTCAACGGTCAAACTTGCTTATAGCCGACTTTATCAATTATTTTTTGGGCAAATTTATTATACACTTCAGGATAAAAATGATTCCATACCTGAGGGCTGTAGTTTGGATGTAACGGATCAGTAATTGGTTTAACCAGCTCAGGCGATATTCTTATTTCGGTAAAATTATTGCGGAACACATCATGTAATTCTGTCAGCGTATTTTGCAGAGCAGCGGCTCTCTCAAGCCACTTAGCCTCCAAATATCTTTCCATGAACGGGAAGTGCATATAGAAAATTTGTAAATCGGGGTTCTTTTTTAAAAAGAAATTGAAAATTATTTCCAGGTTAATTTTGCTTTGCTCTGGCGTAAGAAGACCAATAAATGTAAAATCACTATCAAATGCGGCTTTGGTTTGAACATCATCAAAATCCACATTTCCCAGAAGAGCCTTGAACTTTTTCTTTTGGTGCTGGCAGAGGGTATGGCGTACATCACAGAGCGAATCTAAAAGCAGAATATCAGGAGTATGGTCTATCACGTAAATAGACTGACTTATTTGCTGGAGAGTATAATTGGTAAACCATTTGGCATATTCAACCTTATGTTCCAGCCACTTCCCCCGGCTAAGGTAATGCTGAATAATATTAGTGTCTGGGAAAATCCCCTGAGTAAAGTCAGCCACAACATCGGAACGTTGCTGTACTGATTTGGCACATAACTGCCAGTTTAAAGCCTCATTTTCTACATACAAATTATGCTCAAGCAGGCAGTTAATAACCATTTCACTAAAACAGCTACCAATTCCGGTTATACCGAGAATGGTAGTAGAGGATGGTTGGTTAAGCATTATGGATTGTTTAACGGGCCGCCCCTCCCCCAATTTTCTAAAAAACGACATGATATTGAACATCATTACTCCTACACTTATAAAAATATAAGAAATGAGTAAACTGGGAATCCGGCTTATGTTCAAGCATAAATATAAAAAAATAATATCAATATTCTTTATGCTCGTTAGAAAAGGAGTAACAATAAAAACATGACAAATAACCCGGTAATACAGGTTAATAATTTAACTAAGACATATAAATTATACGATAAACCCATTGACCGTTTAAAAGAAGCCTTTAACCCATTCAACAGAAATTATCATCGTGATTTTGATGCCCTAAAGAATATCTCTTTTTCCGTTGGCAAGGGGGAAATTCTTGGTATTGTCGGGAAAAACGGGTCTGGAAAATCCACCATTTTACAGATCATAACCGGTGTCTTGACACCAACCAGCGGCTCTTACTCGGTACAGGGTAAGATTTCTGCTCTTTTGGAGTTAGGAGCGGGGTTTAACCCGGAATTAACTGGTTTGGAAAATGTCTATTTTAAAAGCTCTTTACTGGGATTTTCAAGAGAAGAAGTTAAGGAAAATCTCGATAAAATTTTATCGTTTGCCGAAATTGGAGACTTTATTTATCAACCGGTCAAAACATATTCATCCGGCATGTTCATACGCTTAGCCTTTGCTGTGGCTATAAATGTCGATCCGGATATTCTAATCGTTGACGAAGCCCTATCCGTAGGGGATTTTCGCTTTCGGCAAAAATGTATGCGAAAGTTTGATGATTTCTTACAGGCCGATAAAACAATTTTATTTGTCTCGCACGATCATGGCTCGGTTATCCAGTATTGCACCAAGGCTATCTGGCTGAAGGATGGCAAAGTGGAAGAAATTGGCTCACCGCAGGATGTTTGTCAAAACTACATTGCCTATATGTCATATGGTGAAATTGACACCGATAATGAGACAGCAAAACGATCCCAGAGACAAAAAATAACCATACCGGGGAATAAAGCAAAATATTCTGAGATCCAATGGGAGAGAGTGAGTGAATGCAACGCCTTTGGACAGGGGCACGCTGAAATTCTGGCGGTCTCACTTGTCTCTGAGAAAAATATGAAGAAAATAGATGTGTTTGAAGGTGGAGAGCGAGTTATTTTTCTGGTTAAATTGCGTACACATCAGAAAATAGAAAAACCCATTGTCGGTTTTCACCTTAACAACTCACACGGTGTTAGTTTATTGGGATTAAACAGTTATGTGGCAGAGATTGACTTAGGAACTTTATCAGCCGATAAAGAGTTTATTGTAGAATTTGAATTTGATTTTCCCTATTTACTGACTGGGCCATATTCTTTGACTCCCGCCATTGCGGAAGGAACACAAGACGATCATATTCAGCATCATTGGGTACATGATGCCTATTTCTTCCGAATTGCCGGAGACAGAAAATTCGCCGCACTTGGAGATCAATTCATCATTAAAGATAATTTTAAAATACGGGTTAGATAGCAAATTGCTCAAACATTTAATAAAAGCTCTACCCAAATACATTTCAAACAAAGAAGACTTTGGCGATTTTCTGCACCTGCTTGATACCATACAACAATCAGGTCTAACGAAAATAACGAGCAGCGAGATGCCCGAGAATAAGGCCAAGGCTATTCTTCTTAAAATTTCCAATTACCTCATTGGTAAATGCCAATATCAAAATCGGCATGAATATATCATATCATCGCCTTATGGCTTAATCACCGATCCATCCAATAGTTGCCCCCTACATTGTCCGGGGTGCCTACATAACCGTGTTTTCCAGAAAAAGATCGGCCCCGACTGGCCCCCCGGCCTTCTCATGCGGAAAACATTTAACGATTTTATTAAAAAATTCGGCCCCTTCGCTTCCACAATTTTATTCTATAATTGGGGAGAACCTTTACTAAACCAAAACACGCCTGATTTCATTCGACAAGCCAAAGGTTATTTGCTGAACACGTCTTTGTCTTCCAATCTTTCGACGCCCTTTGATGCTGAGAAGCTGGTTCTTTCTGGTCTTGATTACATGATTTTATCTGTTGACGGTGTGACACGGGAAACATACAAACAATACCGCCAGGGCGGTAACTTTGATCTGGCATTGGACAATATGCGGCGGTTGGTTAACGCCAAAAAAAAACATAACTTGGCTACGCCATGGTTATCGTGGCAGTTTTTATTATTTGAGCACAATAAACATGAGATGGAACTAGCCAAAAAGATGGCGGCGGTGATTGGAGTGAACGAGGTGCGATTTACCAGACCATACGATATTATTTGGGCTCCTGACCTGCATCCTGCCAAACAGGTTAAGGAAGAAACACACACAGTTACAAAACCAGGCGGCGGTGATAAACACATTAAAACAGAAATAAACCCTTCGTTTTCAAACCTTTTTGCTAAGAAATGGGTAGACAAGATAACAGGGATTGACGACCAGTTGTTCAACAGACGGAGCGGAACCACTTGCCAGTGGTTATACACCTCAATTGTTATGGATGCCTCCGGAAGATATTTGCCTTGTTGTTACGTGCCTCGTAAAAATTCAGGGTTTTCCTATATTTTTGCCAAAAAAAATGGCGAAGGGGCGAATCCTTTTAACTCCGAATATTATCGTTTCAGCAGAAAGCATTTTGTCTGGCTTACTGAATTGCGTAATCAGAGCGGTATTGCACCAATACTGGGGGAGGGAAAATCAGCACCATATTGTGTTGCCTGCCCGAATAAAAAGGGGATACCTTTGGTAAATGAGTTTCACCTGCATCGTTATCTAAAAAAATTGGATACCTGCCACATCTTTAAAGATGAGACATTAAGCATGATTACCAGTTGGTAATGCGTGTCCAAGCCTTGCCCGATTGATCAACCTTGAATTCAATAATATAAACCGTATTATTTAACTGGAGGCTCCGATCAATCCAGCCATTATTAGTGGGTTCTTCGGCAATGAGAGGAAGGCCGAGGGTGGCGAGATAAGCAAAAACCACCGAGGCATAATAGCCCTTGTAGTTTTCGATCACCTTATTGGCGTAATTCTGATAGTGGATAGCGGCGAAAAGCCAGGTAAGGCTTTGGGTTTGCTTATATTATGCTTCAGCATAGTAGTTTGCGTAGCAAACAAAACAATGGGATAGGCATTATGAAAATAGCTTTTATTATACCGGATAAAGAGATGATGTGGGATTCGGTGCATCAAGGAGTCGGTTACGTTGCGGAATATGTTACAAAGAATGTTCCTGAAGTTGATGAGATACGAGTTTTCAGGACATTTGATAAGACTCAGGAGCAATTAGATTCTTTTCTTGATTATCAATGGGATGTGGTCGGGATAACTCTTACAACCCCGGCGGTAAAGGAAGTCAGGCCAATATGTGAATCAATTAAGCAATCCTCTATAGCCACTATTGTAGTTGGTGGAGCGGAGGTTACTGCTATTGAGGAGGAAATTTTTGAGCAACTTCCTTTAATTGATTATGCGATTGTGGGAGAAGGGGAGAAAACTTTTGCGGCATTGCTTCATTGTCTTCAAAATGGTGAGGACATGGGGGGCGTTACTGGCCTGGTCTACAAAAGCAGTGATCAAGAAATTTGCAAAAATAAACCGCGCCAGTTCAATGATGATTTAGGTGAGTTCCCCTGGCCGGATCGAACTTTATTTGAGTACGATTATAAATTCCATTCAATTATTGGCACGAGGGGGTGTCCGTATCATTGTACGTTCTGTAATTCTTCTGCAAATTGGAAACACAGATACCGACTGCGGCCCCCGAAGGATGTCTATAAAGAGATTAAGCAGACAGTGGCTCTTTATGGCAGGAATAAATACTTTTCGTTTAACGATGATGCCTTCAATATAAATAGAAAATGGGTTGTGGAGGTTTGTCGGCTGATAGCAAAACTTAATGTCAGGATTTGGATCAGGGGGATGCGGGCAGGGTTGGTGACCCTGGAGGTTGCTGATGCTTTGAAGGCTGCTGGTTGTTTCGGCGTTGCCGTTGGTGTTGAATCTGCCGACAATGCCGCTTTGAAAATAATGCGTAAGGCTACTAATATTGAAGAAATCATTAGAGGGGTAGAGATACTGAAGGGCAGTGGAATTGACAATATCACAGGTCAATTTATTATTGGCAATCAAGGTGATACCTTGGAAACTGTGAAAAAGTCATTGGAGGTAGCAAAGGTTTTCAGTAAGCCTACCTTTGGTATTGCTTACCCCATTCCCAACACGGCCCTATATGATTATGTCAAAGAGAATGACTACTTTTTGCCGGAACGAGTGCCAATTAAACATAAAGGAAAGATTATAGATTGGATATTGTTCGATACGCCGCATTTTACCCTGAAGGAGCGTTTTGAGGCGGTTGATTTAGCCATTAAGGCTAAAATGTATCATGGTATTGACTATTCGGATGAGTGACAAATTCGTTACACCAGGGCAGAGCGACATCGAGGTGAAGATATCGTTATCCTGGAAAAACGTCAGCGGCTCTACGAGGCCGCTAAAGCCAGAGTATTGATAACGGAATAGCATAGTAAGGTTTGTTTCCATCACCAA
>CAYREN010000125.1:0-11371 GCA_964423255.1 uncultured Roseivirgaceae bacterium
CAGCGTTATTTTTCCCCAATCACCTATAGAGCTGGCTTCTCTGTCTCTCAGAAAGTGTTTTTCTGCTAATTTGAATTCCTTAAGATAGACATAAGTAACAGCCTTCTGATGGAAACAGGTCCTCTTACAATCTAAAATTCCGCAAATTGAATCTTCAAATTGTAATGCTTCGTTGAATCTACCCTGATTATGTAAAAAATGTGTATATGAAAAAATACCTCCACAACCCACTTGCAATTCGAGTGCCTTCAAAAGGTATTTCTCAGCCTTTTCATAATCACTTAAATGTTGGTAACTTGTTCCAATACTTTTATATATTTCAGCCCGATCTTCATCACTTAACTCAAGTGCTTTTTGCAGATAGGGCAATCCATTTATCGCATCATCTTTATGATGGATATAGGTAGTGCCTAAATTTGAATTTACCTTACTATTATTAGGTGATATTTCTACAGCTTTTAATAAATATTCGATGGCAAGATCGTATTCTCCCATTTCATTCATGCAAGTTCCTTTCAGGGAATATCCTCCTTCATATTCCTTATCCAATTCTATTGCTCGATCAGCATAGTAGATGGCTGAATCGTAATTTTTTCTGAATAAAAAGAAGTTCCCCTTCCCGACAAAAGCCGCTGCATATTCCGGATCGATCTTGAGTGCTTTATTAAAGAGATCAATAGCTGTATTACGATCCTTCTTGTCTTTGGTACGCCTGTAAATTTTCTGAATTTCTAATCCCTTTAGCCAATAATCATATGCGGAAATATCAGTCGTAGCTCTATGATTAATTCTTTGTACCTCTACCGGCGTGATGACAACATTCAGGGAGGAGGCAATTCTTTTTGCTATATTCGCCTGTACAACAAAGATAGTATCAGTATAAGCTCCGTCAAATGTTTCAGCCCAAAGATGGTCTCCCGTTGAAGCTTCAATGAGCTGAGCTGTAATCCTAAAATTACCACCATACTTTCTAACACTTCCTTCCAGTAAAAAATGGACATTAAGCTCTTCAGCAATCGTTTCAATAGTCTTAGTAGTATTTCTATACTGTTCAACAGAAGTTCTGGATTTCACACTTATATCAGCGATCTTCTGAAGATGTGTAAGTATTTCTTCCATCATACCATCACAGAAATACTGGTTGTCCTTTTCCTGGCTGTCATCCCTGAATGGTAAAACGGCAATGGATTTATTAATGATTTTGGTTAGAGTAGGTTGGATCAATGATTCTTTTTTATTCAAAAAGCCATAAGTAAAATAAGCGAACAATAGTATCAGGATAATTCCGAGAGAGGCGTAAATTAGTTTCCTTTGGCTTAATGACTTTATCTGATTCCCAGGAGTTGTAGCAGAATCAGACATGATTGTTGAAGGTGTTTTCAAGGGAACAATTCCTTCAATTAAAACCTCATATATCCGTATAGATTCCTTAACGTTTTTTAAATTCTCTTCTCGAATAAATTTAGTGACAATTCCTTTCTTATTTCCGAGATTACGATATACGGACTCAGAAACCAATATACCCCCAATGGGTGCAAGCGGCTCAAGTCTGGAAGCAATGTTTACTCCATCACCAAAGACATCTTCGCCTTCAAATACCACCTCTCCCTGATGAATGCCAATCCTTAGTTTAAGGTCATTTTCCTTCAGACAAGCTTCCTGGATTTCCTTGGCACAATAAACTGCCGTTGAACCCGTGGGAAACGAAGCAAGAACTCCATCCCCCATTTCTTTAATCCACCGGCCATTATACTTTTCAATGATTGGGCGTTGGATATGCCTGTTTTTCCTGAGAAGTTCAAACGCTTGTTCCTCGTCCTCTCCCATAAGACGGGTATATCCTACAATGTCGGTGAACATTATGGCGGCAAGTTGGCGGGTTTGTTGTGGCATAGGTTGAAAGGTAGTGATTTATGGGTTAAAATGCAATGAAGAAAAACAGTCAAATCCCATAGTATATGCCTACTAAATTTGGTAATTGGCGACAAAAAATATTAGGTTTAAACATGACAATTTATGGTGTGCTTGAACATTACAAATATCTTGCTTATCGAATGCATTAATCAAAAATAAATCTCTTCGTTATGAAAAATACAATGATTGACCAAGCCTTCGAATTGTTTGATGCTTATAACAGCAATGACCCAAAGAAAGCATTGATTGATGGAAAGGAAATTTCTGAAGCCTTGCTCTACGCCCAACGAATATCAAGCCAGCTCAATGAATTTGAACCTAATTCCTCTGAAGAATTACAGCTTGCCGCTCGTTGCCAGCATATTGGAAGGTGGGAAAAACCACGAACAGATTATCCGATGGATAAAAAGGGATATTTGCAATGGCGGAGTCAATTAAAAATTTACCATGCTAATATTGCCCAGGAAATTCTGGAAAAGGTGGGTTATGAAAAGGGCATAATTTCTAAGGTAAAAGATCTGCTTCTCAAAAAACAATTAAAACAAAATCGCGAAACTCAAATATTGGAAGATGTGATTTGTTTGGTCTTTTTACAATACTATTTCGATGATTTTTCTCAAGAACACAACGAAGACAAGTTAGTCGAAATTCTAAAAAAAACCATCACTAAAATGTCTCAAAAAGGTGTAGAATCAGCTATGGTAATGTCACTTTCGAAAAAAACGAAAAGCCTGATCGATAAGGCTATATCATGAAAATTATTGCCCGCCAGGCATTTTGGCTAATTCACTTGTTGTCATTTCTCCTTACCAAATAAATGATAAGCTGGTAGTCCGGCAAGAATGGTGAGGATGGCAATTGATGATTCCATTGGTCTTTCCAAAAAAGAAAGTACTAGCATGGTGACTCCGGCAAAGATATAAATGATTGGGGTGAAAGGATATCCGGGTAATTTAAGCACACTGATATTTTGCTTTCTTAATTTAAAAAGTCCAAATATGGTGATGATGGGAAAGATACCAAGCGAAAAGCCCATGTAGGTAAGTATTTGATCGAAGGTACCCGAAAGAATAATAACAATACTGATCAAAGCCTGGAAAATAATAGAGTATGTTGGGGCATTATATTTTGGATGAATCTTAGAGGCAAACTTAAAAAAATGTCCATCCTTGGCCATTGCAAAATAGACTCTTGGGCCCAGTATGATAAAAGCGCTGATAGAAGAAAATAATGCCATGGCAATAAATAAAGAAAATAGAGATTCTAAATTTTGTCCAAATAATCTGCCAACCGCCAAACCACCAATGGCAATTACACCCTCCATTTCTTTGGGTGGAATAGCATAAATGAAAAGAAGGTTGAGCAATATGTAAAGCAGGGCTACCACACCAGTGCCTATCAATAAAGACCTGGGAATATTCTTTCTGGGATTTTTAATTTCTGATCCGATATAAACCGAGGCATTCCAACCGCTGAAAGCAAACATAATCCACATCAGCGAAAGTCCAATGGTTTTCCAGCTCAATCCTTTTCCAGTGATTTCTTCGACAGCCTTGATATTGCCAAAATCACCCTTCCCAAGAAAAAATCCAAATAGAATTAAACCCACCACCAACATCACTTTCATTACCGTAAGGTAATTTTGAACCTTTGCCCCGAAATCTACCCCTCTAAGATGCACCATTGTGAAAATCGCAATAATAAGAATAGAATACACTTTTTTCATACCGGCAACATCTATCCATGACATTTCAAAAATTATAGGTGTTGCTCGATAAAGATATTCGCTGAATCCAATAGAAGATGCAGCAATGGGTGCAGAGAAGCCAACTACAAATGAAACCCAACCACTTAAAAATCCCAGTCTTGGATTGTATAATTTTGATAGTATGGCATATTCTCCTCCCGCTTTTGGAATAGCGGCTCCGATTTCACCATAGCACATGGCACCGGCAAATGCGATGATTCCTCCTACAAACCAAAGGATCAACATCAGCACCGGATTTTTAAGATCGGCCATCAATAATCCGGATGTTGTAAATATCCCAGCACCAATCATATTGGCAATGACAATATTAGTGATTGAGAATAATCCCAATCTTCTGGTTAAAAAGCCTTTATTCTGATTTTTCAATAAACTAATTTTCAGCAGTTTTATAGCTAATGGAAATGCCCGAACTGCTTGATTTATCTATGGTAGTTTTATAATTTGATAAACGCTGAATATACTTCAAAAAATCTACTACACCCCCATATTGATTACTCACATTGTGTGCCGTAAAGCAACCTCCCACTTTGAGTTTAGGATCTAAATCTTTAAAATACTGCTTGTACCATCCTTTGTCGGCATCGGAAAAAACAAAATCAAACGGACCGTCAAGCTCTTTGGATAATTGGTGGGCATCTGCCAACCGTGTATCAACATAGTCAGATAGTCCAGCTTTCTTTATATTGTCAACGGCTGTTTTATATCTATCCTTATCAATTTCTATCGAAATCACTTTCCCTCCAGTTTTACTCATTGCCCATGCCAGCCAAATAGTTGAGTGACCAGTTGACATACCAATTTCTAAAGCAGATGTATAATTATGTTTAACTATAATGTCATACAAAACTTTTCCATCTTGATAAGGTACATTCCAATTTTTCCATTCTTCTATTCTATCATTTAAATATTTGTTCACCTTTTTATCTAAATCCTGTTGTGCTTTGGTTTGCTGGGAAAATGCATCTATTGACATCAATAAAATTAAAATGGATAAAAAGGCAATCCTTGTGAGGACGACAATTGCTGTTTTCATAATTACTGATTTTAAGTATTACGATTAACCGGTTAAAAATTATATAGTCAACGGTTATAAAAATAAGTGAAACTACCAGAGAATTTTATTAAACAACGACAATTATTCATTTGGTGTTTTGCAATATGACACTAAATTATGCTTCCTTGAATTTAATAAAACAAAATTAACTTGAAAAGTTCTTAATTTTTGGTTCAACACTTATATTAGCCAGTATAAAGTAGGATAATCAAAAAATGTTAAAGAAAATACTAAAGGGTATATCGATTTTATTGTTAGTGATTATCGTTATTATATTGACTGTAATTGTTCCAATAGATTTTACTCCCCTGGACGAACAACCTGCTGTCCAACAAACCTACCAAACACTGGATGAAACAACATATTTGCCATCAGAAGGAAATGGTATTTTAACGGCAGGGTGGTCTTGTGCAAATATTACTCCCCAATCTCCAATACACATGGCAGGCTATGGCACAAGAGGTCCTTATTTATCCGTCCATGATTCTCTTTATGCCAGATCGGTAGTATTTGACAATGGTGAAAAAGAAGTTGTTATGATTACCATTGACTTGCTTTTATTTCCAGGCATAGTCAAACTTGCGGTTGAGGACTCTCTTTCAAACTATGGATTTTCTTCATCAGAAATTTTTCTTAACGCTACTCATACCCACAATGGGTTTGGCAATTGGGAAAATTCAACAGCAGGAAAATTTATTTTCGGCGATTACGATACTAAGAATGTAGCTTTCTTAACTCAACAAATATTGAAAAGTGTGCATCAAGCCATGCAGCAAAAATATCCTGTAAAAATTGGGTTTGAAAAGATAAATGCCAATGAACTGGTATCTAATAGGCTTGCAAAAGAAAAAGGCACCAAAGATCCATTTTTAAGAGTTATCAGCCTGAAAAGAGAAAATGGCCAAATGGCAATTATTACTTCGTTTTCCGGCCATCCTACAAATCTCGATGCTGATATTTGGGAAATTAGCCGTGATTATCCAGGGGTATTAGTAGAAGATCTTGAAAATGAAACTTCCATTGAATTTGCCATGTTTTGTGCAGGCATGATGGGGAGCCATAGTATTAATATTGATATGCCAAAAAGTCCTGAGCGTATCATAAACGTTGGAAAACAGCTAAGCAATAAAATAAAAATCCAACTGGATGCTATGGATTATATTGAAACCTCCACACTTGGTGGGTTGGACATAGCCATTGACATGCCTCCTTCACAGATGAGAATAAGCAGCAGGCTTGGTATCAGAAATTGGCTTTTTAGTAAATTGTTGAATCCACTCCAGGCAAATGTTAAGCTATTGGAAATTGGCGATGTGCTCTTGATCGGAATGCCATGCGATTACTCAGGTGAGCTATCCATAAATAACAACTTAGATCAATATGCCGCAGAAAGAGGAAAGCAACTTTTTATCACCAGTTTCAATGGAAATTATGTAGGCTACATCACAGAAGACAAACACTATACGACCTCCACTCACGACGAGGTAATCACTATGAATTGGGTCGGGCCTTATAAAGGAGCTTACTTTACAGAGGTTATTAAAAAATTGATTACGGTAGTTAACTAGTTGTACCACAATTAAATGAAAGGATTAAATTTAGAATAATTAGGAAAAGATGTTAATAAGATTAAATACTTATAGGTTGAAAAAAATATAGTAGGGATAAGCGATATATTGCACATATCCATACGTTGTGCCGCATACAGTGAGAACCTATGAATAAACTAATTGCCATATTAATATTAATACTTTTTGCAAGCTTGACATATGGACAGGGATTTGTAAAAATGGATACAATTAAAAATCCAACTGAATTAATGGAAGTTTTTTCAGAACTTAATTTTCAGACAATTCATGTAGATTTCAACGGAGACGGATTGAGAGATTATATTTGTCAACCTGATTATAAAACTGAATTAATTGACCCTCATCAAGAAATTTGGTTAAATACGGAATTTAAAAAAGTTAAATCAGTTGAGAAATATTGGATGGATTATGATTTTTTTTGGTTCGTAAATATTGACTAAGACCCTGAACCAGAAATATTTTCTGCGACTGGATTTTCTGATGGTATTGATTATTGTTTTATCGACCAGGACTTAAAAACTGGTAAAGATTCGATTCTATTTTATTTCAATCCTGTGATTCTTGATTCTGAAAATGAATATTGGGGATATCCATTGGATATTACAGATTTACAGATAAAATTGGATAATGGACAGTTAAAAATCAAATGCTCACTTGACCATGATATAGAAAGAGATGGAGAGATAACTCGTCCTGATTATCAAAGTCAATTTCCTGTGATTTGTTTTTCAGGAAAATCAACTCAACCAAATATTAATGTCGAACAGATAAATGGATTCGAATGGTTGACCATTAGTGAAATAGTAGAAAAAATTAGATAAACAACAAAGTACGACGGCACAACACGCAATATAAAAAATTGGGCGGATAATGGTAAATATGAACGAATTAGCAATAAATAGCCAGTGTAGTAAATTGAAAGATTGGTGTTTCAAAATGCCCAACTTTTCATATTGCCACCGTTGTAGTGAATAATGCGAAAAGTAAAACAGATATATAAAATAACTTATCCCACCAATAAAATATACATAGGTAAGGATGCTTACGGGAGTTTTCGATATTTTGGAAGTCCAAATATGGAACTTGTTTCTAACGATTTTCTAAATCTTCCGAAAGAAGTACAGATGGATTATACTGTTCGTAAAGAAATACTTTGGGAATCAGAAACTGCAACAGACAAAGAACTATCTGAAAAGGAAGTTGAAATGATAAAAAAGTTCCAATCAAATAATCCAGAAATCGGATATAATCAATGGCCAAAATTTAAAGGATGAAATTAATTGAACACCGAAAAATAATAAATGAAAATCCTGAGGCCTATGAAACAGACTTAAAAGGAGATAGACTCGTAAAATCAATCATTAATCACATTAGACAAGACTTTGCAGGTGTGCGGTTTGATAGTAACAAGAAAGCAATTTTAAAGGAAGAATGATTAGGAAAAGATTTTAATAAGATAAATAACTTATTAGATTGAGAAAAATATAGTAGGGATAAGTGACATATTGCACATATCCATACGTTGTTGCACACATTTGTAAATCATCAGACTAAACTAATTCTTGAAATGAACATAAATTTGAAGCGACATAATCTACTTGGAATTCTTTCCAAACCACGTATTGAATGGGAAATAAATAAAGCAGAAAATATTGCTATTGGAGTTCCGTTCAATAAAATTTGCAATGAACTTAACTGTCAAAAAGACGAATTACCATTGATTACATCTGAATTATTTTCATCGGATGAAATTGGCCCCCACAATACCCATGGTATAATTGGACTTTGTGCAAAATCCAAAGGACTGACTGCTTACTCTAACAAAAAGTACAAACGACTAAATAATGCTCGAATAAAAAGTAATTTGAAAGACTTTGTGCAAATAATAATTCCGGTATTTGCGTTGGTGGTGGCGATATTAGCTCTTTCCATCAAAATAGAAAACCTGAATACAAAAACAGCAAAAGAAATTAAAACCATAGAACTGAGGCAACAACATCTTCAAGATGAAATAGTCATTCTAAATAACCAAAAGGAATCTTGGCAAAAAGACTCATTAAGATGAATGGATTACAATAATAACGTGTGCCAACACTGTTTATGTGCCATGCGCAATTCGCAGCATCAAAGTTCTAGCATAATTGCTTGAGCTAGGCCGCAATATTTGCGTTTGGCCCCGTGAAACTGAGGTTTTCACTTTTTGAATCTTATATCCAAGTGGCTCGTGGGACAGGAACTCTGCTAAATGATTTTTCGCTCTTGCGGCGTGACGCGGAAGGTAATCCCAGTTTGCATGCGCTTTTGCTTTGAACTCCGTTGGACATGAACTGATGTATTTGAATCTACGCAATTATTGCTAGTTTTGGGATAGTAAGAAACGAAGTTGCACGGCACATACACCGGGCATTAAGTTTGAACTTTTTCTCAAACACTAAACAACTCTCGAAGCCTCAATAGCCTGCTCAATATCATCAATAATATCCTGAATATGTTCCAGGCCTACAGAAACTCGCAGCTAAAACCCTGCCTCGCCGCCTGTCCTGCGTGGAGGGGCGGCTGGCCTGAAGGTTTGGCATCCGAATTGGAGAAGTAAATAACTTTGAGTCTTAAATAGGCAACTCTATTATGTTATATATCACTTAGGTCAGTTTTAAGCTGACTTAATTACTTTAAATAATAATTTTCCGTTGACTTGTAATTTATTATTCGTATCATTGCAGTCAGTTCTAAGCTGACTTGTTTACTATGAGAGCAAAAAACATTTCAACTCAATCCAATCGGATTTTGACTTACTTCAGTCAAATGGAAAAGGATTGTTTTGTTTATGCAGAGGCAACAAACGCATTACCTCAATCAAGCAATAGTGCTATAAAGGAATTACTCAGCGATATGGCAAAAAGAGGATTATTAATGCGATTGAAAAAAGGATTATATTATATAATTCCTTTCGAAAAAGATGCTGAAAATTTTATGCCTGATTGGCATATCATAGCAAAGCATTTAGTAAAAAACACCAATCATTACATTGGATATTACTCTGCTTTACAAATTCACAATTTAATTACTCAACCTTCTTTAAAAGAGCAAATAGTTGTTTCAAAACAAATTCGTCCTTCAATAATTAAAATTAGGAATGTTGATTTTCAATTTATCTATCACAATGAGCATCACTTTTTTGGCTCTAAAAAAATATGGATTGACAGCTTTAATAAAGTGATGTGTTCAGATTTAGAGAAAACGTTTATCGATTGCATATTTAAACCAGATTATGCTGGTGGGATTGTTGAAATAGCAAGAGCAATCTATATATCAAAAGGTAAAATTAAGTTCAACAAACTGTTGGAATATGCTGAGAAATTCAAATCACAAGCAGTAATTAAACGACTTGGCTTCCTGTTAGAAATACTTGAGATTGAAACGAACATTATTCCTAAATTAAATAATCTAAAAACAGCTTCTTATGTACTGTTGGATACTGAACTACCAAAATCAGGAAAGATGATTAGCCGTTGGAGTATCCAACAAAACTTGGAGATTGAAACTATTAAATCTGCTATTTACACATGATCAAACCAGGGGAAATTCAAAACAAAGCTCGTCAAATTGGTGTACGAGACCAGCAGATTGAAAAGGACTATATTCTTTCATGGATTTTACAAGGAATTGCTCAACATGAAAAACTTTCTAAAATTATTGTTTTTAAAGGGGGTACTGTTTTAAAGAAAGTCTATTTCGAAGATTATAGATTTTCAGAAGACCTTGATTTCACACTATTAGATAATGATATTTCCAACGAAAAAATATTTGAATGGTTTGCAGAAGTATTTGAATACATAAGTGAAGAGGCAAATATTCCGTTAGCAATAATTGATAATATCGATCATAAAGATGCCAGAGGAGGAATCAATTTTTACGTTAGCTATGTTGGTCCACTTGGAGGTTTGGGGGCGAATAAAAAAGTGAAAGTTGACATTTCAAGAAATGAAGCTTTAGTATTTGAGCCAGTTATAAAGAACGTTTCCCTTGGATATGCAGACCAAGAAGAACATCAACTTCTTTGTTATGCTTTAGAAGAGGTGCTAGTAGAAAAATTACGCTCAGTTATGCAACGAATGCAAGCTCGTGATTTTTACGACATATGGTATTTATTGGAAGTTCATGCCATGGATGTTGAATTCTATATCGCAGAATTTAATGAAAAATGTGAATGCAAAGAAATAGATCCAACAGAATTTCACACCAAATTGGAGCAGCGTTTAGCACAATATAATGGGCGTTGGCAAAAATCCATGGCCTATCAAATTAAGGACTTACCAGATTTTGAAACGGTTCAAAGAGAAGTAATGAGACATTTAAGAAAACTAAAATTTTAAAGACGGGAGTGCAAAAAGCTTAACTATGTCTGATTGATTTTCTTTGTTATCACAATTGTTTATTTTCCTCCAAACCCTACACAACTCTCGACACCTCAATAGCCTGCTCAATATCATCTACAATATCCTGAATATGTTCCAGGCCTACAGAAACTCGGATTAAACCATCTGTGATTCCGACGGATGCTTTTTCATCGTCTGTCAATTTGGAGTGGGTAGTGGATGCCGGATGTGTAGCAATACTACGCGTATCACCAAGATTGGCAGAAAAGGATATCATTTTTAAATTATTGAGAAACCTGCTCCCCCTCTCAATTCCTCCGGTAAGTTCAAAAGATACTAATCCCCCACCAAGTCTCATTTGTTTTTTGGCAATATCATGGTTTGGATGAGAGGGAAGAAAAGGATATCGCACTGATAATATATCTTTATGACCTTCAAGATGCTGAGCCAAATGAAGTGCATTTTCGCAATGTTTTTCCATTCTCACAGCCAGAGTTTCCAGGCTTTTAGATAAAATCCAGCTATTGAATGGCGACATCGCAGGACCTGTATGTCGCGCAAAAAATCTTACTTTTTCAATACATTCCTTTGTCCCCAACACAGCCCCGCCGATTACACGGCCCTGACCATCGATAAATTTAGTAGCAGAATGTGTGATAATATCTGCCCC
>CAYREN010000126.1:0-8080 GCA_964423255.1 uncultured Roseivirgaceae bacterium
GTTATAGCAACATGGCAATAATGATAACCGATGAATGCATCAATTGTGGTGCATGTGAACCTGAATGTCCTAACACGGCAATTTATGAAGGTGGTGTAGAATGGACCTGGGGAGGAGGAACTACTTTAGAATCTGTAGAATTGGATGATGGCACGAGCATTCCTGGTGAAGAAGAACAAGAGCCACTTTCTGACGAATTTTATTATATCGTATCAAACAAATGTACAGAATGTATGGGTTTTCATGAGGAACCTCAATGCGCTGCCGTATGTCCTGTAGATTGTTGCATACCTGACCCAGATAATGAGGAAACGGAAGAAGAATTATTGGCAAAACAAGCTTGGATGCATAAAAAATAGGTAAATAAAATTTACTCCGCTGTAAGACAGTGGGGTAGGTTTTACTTCATTTTTCTTCTCTTTATCAAATAGGCTGAAAGAATTTTATCAAAATCGTCGTTGATATCTGCAGTGATAAAGTCTATTTTAAATTGCCCACACTTAAGGGCCAATTTTTGAAAGTATTCATTTACTTTTTCAACATATCTTTCTTTGATCTGTGCTGGATGAAGTTTTAGTTCTTCTTTTGTTTCAAGGTCGATAAATTTATAGGGTCTGTCATCAAAATCGAAATCTAACTCCGTCTTTTTATCAGTGACATGAAATAATAATATTTCATGATTATTATATTTTAGATGTTGCAGGCCATTAATGATTTCCTGGACCTGTTCATGATTGTCAAACATATCACTGAATATGATAACCAAACTTCTCTTATGAATTTTGTTTGCGATTTGATGCAATACTTCTGGAATGCTAGTCTTTTTATTGTCTTTATGGGAGGATTTCAATAAGTTTTCAAGTAAAATAAGGATTTTATGCAAATGCGAATGGGTAGATTTTATTGAGGTTTGAGACTCAATTTGATTTGAAAAGGTTATTACGCCTATGGCATCTCTTTGTTTTTGGAGCATAAATGATATTGCCGCTGCAGCCATTACGCTAAATGTAATCTTACCATAATTTTCTTTAGGGTAGAACATCGAAGACGAATTGTCAATTAAAATCGTACAACGCAAATTGGTTTCTTCCTCATATCGTTTAGAATACAATTTGTCCGTTCTTGCAAAAACTTTCCAATCGATATCCTTGGTGCTTTCGCCAATGTTATACAATCTATGCTCGGCAAATTCCACAGAAAAACCATGATATGGTGACTTATGGAGACCAGTAATAAACCCCTCAACAAGCTGTCTGGCTAAAAGTTCTAAGTTGCTTAATTCTCTTATTTTATGGAGATCAATCTTCATTTAATAAAGCTTTGATTTTTTGATATAGCATATCGATTTATTCAATTAGCAGGATAATTTTATTTTTACTTTTTAAAATAATAATGTGGCTTTATGTCAAAGATTATTTGTTTAATAAAAGCGTTAAAAATTTTGATATACATTAGAATATATACAAATCATGTATAATCATTTAACTTTAAGTGTGTAATAAAAAAAGTTTGATGATTTAATTAATTTTAGGACTGCAAATTATTAATATTTTGTTGCAACAAAGTAAATCATTGTTTTATATTTAGCAGATTTTAAAGTAATATATACTAAGATTAATTATATAACTATTGATCAATAACAAATAGAGCTGTGGAAGAGAAAAAGGACAACGGAAAGAAGGAAATTTACTCTCAGCGAGTAAGAGCTGGTAAAAGGACTTATTTTTTTGATGTAAAGGCAACAAGGTCAAATGACTATTATCTTACTATTACGGAAAGTAAGAGAATGTATAAAGAAGATGGTTTTTATTATGAAAAGCATAAAATTTTCTTGTACAAAGAAGATTTTAATAAATTTGTTGATGCCATGAATATTACAATTGATCATGTGAAAACAGAATTGCTTCCAGAGGTTGATTTTACAGAATTTGATAATAATATAAGCCACGAAAAAGAAACTACAGAGAATTCTGATCTTGGATCAGATTTAAAATGGGACTGAGAATAAAACATTTTTTCAGAAAAGCCCTTGGAGTCTTCTTGGGGCTTTATTTTTTTTATCTCAAGAAATAGTAATGTAAATCAGGCAATGAATCTTTTTAAAAAACCCATACTATTTGTATTACTTGCTTTTGCAGTATTCATATTTATTAGCTGGTTTTTTTCTAGCATTTTCATCTATTTGGTAATTTCTATTATTCTTTCTACGATCTTAAGACCACTCACTGATTATTTATCCAACCAACAATTTTTTAATATAAGGTTGCCAAGAATAGTGGCTGTTTTTGCCTCATTCTCATTATTGATATTTCTATTGTCAGCATTTGTTACTCTTTTTTTACCCCTGATAACAGATCAAATAAATTTATTTAGAGGTATTGACCTGGAACAAATTATAGCGAAACTTGAAGTTCCATTAAAGGCCTTGGAAAATTTTATTATAAAATATCAACTTGGAGATTATAAATCAGGATTTTTGGCCACTAATATTAAAGAAGGGATAAAGAATTTTTTTAGTGAAGTAGAGATATCGTCCATTGTTGAAAATCTTATTGCACTTACAGGTAATGTTTTTGTTGGACTAATGGCTGTCTCATTCATAACTTTCTTTTTGCTATATGAAAAGGGGATATTAAGAAAACACCTAATTAATCTCATTCCCAATGAGTATTTTGAAGTTTCAATTGAAGGGTTATACAAAATTGAAAAGCTTCTTTCAAATTATATGCTTGGTTTGCTATTGCAAATGACCGCTATATTTTCAATGGTTTTTACTGGGTTATCTATTTTTGGAATTAATTATGCTGCAACGATTGCATTATTTGCAGCGGTGATTAATCTAATTCCATATTTAGGTCCAATACTTGGAGCTGCTTTTGGAATAATTGTTGGATTGTCGACGAGTGGGGGACAAATATTTGAAACCAATCAATATATTGTGATGGTAATTGAAGTTGCCTCAATTTTTGCCACAGTACAATTGACAGATAATATTCTTTTACAACCATTGATTTTTTCGAAAAGCATTAAAGCACATCCACTGGAAATATTTATTATTATATTTGCGGGCGCAACTCTGGCAGGTGTAGTTGGAATGATTGCCGCCATCCCGGTTTATACCATTGTAAGGGTATTTGTGATGGAAATTTTTAGAGGATACAAAAGTTATTATATTTTCAAAGTTTAAAAAATGTCACTACAGTGTGGAATAGTAGGATTGCCAAATGTCGGAAAATCCACTCTCTTCAATTCATTGTCTTCAGCAAAAGCTGAGGCAGCAAATTTTCCTTTTTGTACAATCGAGCCAAATATTGGTGTAATTACAGTGCCAGATAACAGGTTAGATCTGCTTACAGAATTAGTAAATCCAGCAAAGACAATTCCTACAATAATAGAGTTTGTCGATATTGCTGGTATTGTAAAAGGTGCAAGTAAAGGTGAAGGGTTGGGCAATAAGTTTTTGGCAAATATAAGTGAAGTGGATGCAATAATTCATGTAGTAAGATGCTTTGAAGATCCTAATGTAATTCATGTTGATGGTACTGTAAACCCAATAAATGATAAAGAAGTAATTGATGCAGAACTTCAACTGAGGGATTTGGAAGGGGTTGAAAAAAGAATACTAAGACTAGAGAAAATTGCAAAGACTGGTGATCAGGATGCAAAAAAGCAATTGATCATATTAAACAATTACAAACAATTACTGGAAGAGGGTAAAAATGCCAGATCCTTGAAGTTATCTGAACAAGATAAATCTATGATTTCAGATATTACTTTGCTTACTGACAAACCTGTTATCTATGTAGCCAATGTTGATGAAGATTCTCTAACAGGAAATGATATGACAGCCCAGTTGAAGAAAGTTGCTAAAGATGAAGGAGCTGAATTGGTAATTATTTGTGCATCTCTTGAAGCCCAAATATCTGAACTAGATTCGCAGGAAGAAAAGCAAGAATTTCTTAGTGAATACGGACTTGCGGAATCTGGGTTAAATAGGTTAATTAGCGCTTCTTATAATCTACTGGACCTTATTACATATTTTACTGCTGGTCCGCAAGAGGTAAGAGCATGGACAATACATAGAGGCTGGAAAGCTCCACGGGCAGCAGGAGTAATTCATACAGATTTTGAAAAAGGATTTATCAAGGCAGAAGTTATCAAATATGATGATTTTTTAGAATATAAAACGGAGCTGGCATGCAAAGAATCTGGGAAGCTATCAATTGAAGGCAAAGACTATATTGTTCAAGATGGAGATTTAATGCATTTTAGATTTAATGTATAGTTCAAAGTCAGTAATTTGATAAATGTGCAAAACTCACTTGTTTTTTTTGCTAATTATTGATTTTTAATTAATTTAATAATCGCATAAGAAAAGCAATATTATATTTAGCGTGGAATAATTAAATTATTGCTAATGAATTGATTATAGTTGCGTGGAAATTAAAACTTTTAAACAATAATTAATTTTACCTGTTACTAGTAGCAATTGTATTAAATTCTTTTGTCGATTATGATTTTTATATGTATCGATAGCATGAATTGATTTTTTAAATAATATTTTTTTTATCTGTAATATACAAACCATTGAGAGTTAGAGTCATATTTATTTTAAAAAACAAAGGAGCCTTTGTTCCATTTCATCATCAATTTTTACTTGCTCAATTGGTGAAAGGTATCATTATAAAAGGAGGAGATGAAAAATTCAATGACTTCTCATTCTACAATTTTTCTGGACTGAAAGGACAAACTAAAATAAGTAGAAATGGGCTTCACTTTTTTTCAAGCAGAGTGACTTTAGTGTTTTCATGTCTCAATAAAGAGTTTGTAGATTATTTTATTGAAGAATTATTTAAAATGCCAAATGTGGAGGTAGGTAATCTTGTATTAATTCCAGAAGCTGTTGAGTTAGAGAATATGCCTGTTTTCAAAGACGAAATGAAATTTATTTGTATTTCACCAGTAGTTCTTCTAAAGCCTTCATTTAATGATAATGAAAGTAAAAGGTTCATACTCCCAGAAACAGATGAGTTTTCAGACGTATTATTTGAATCAACAATTAGGAGAATGGAAGCTGAGGGGTCTTATTCAAATGAAAAGTTAGCATCATATTCAAAATTTCAACTTATTCCGGATGAGAATTATTTAAAAAAGATAAGAGAGAACCAGAAAAAATTTGCCAGAATATATCCTGTCTATGATCAAGATGTCAAATATGAAGTTAGAGGTTATACTTTTCCCTTTGTTTTGTATGCTGCCAAAGAAGTGCAAGAATTTGTGTTTATTGGAGGAATCGGATCATTTACTCATAAAGGTTTCGGTATGCTAGATTTAGCAAACACTGATCCATCAAAAAGAACAACAACTTACAGGAAAGCTGATACCGAATTGCAGCAGTAATCAGTTCAATTTGATATACCCAATAATTATATCTGTATTTAGCATTTGGTCTTTGTAATAGACTATAATCTCATAATCATTTCTCGTTTGGAAGTGATTCCCTTCAAGTAAAGTTGGATTTTCATGATTGTCAGGTAGGTAATAAATGTAATCATACAATCCTTGCTTCAATAATAAATTGCATATATAAATTCCGGAAGCACTTACATATTTCATTTTATTTGATTCCTCAAATCGCCAATCTGTAAATTTACCTCCAATAAAAATATCTTCATTGATATTTTCTTTCAGATCAAGGATGAAGTGCACATTAATATAATCCGACTCTAAAAAATTGTCTCTTCCTTCGGAATTCTCGATTACAAAACCACCATTCATATCCACAATATAAGTGTAGGGTTCTGTGGAACGAGATTTATTAAAATACAAATACGCATCGATTTGAGTTTCTGATATGTTGGTCTTTTCAACATTTCGTCCTCCATAATGTATAGACCTTATATCGAAGAATCTAAACTCATTACCGGCTTTAAAATTATTTTCAAAATTGAAGTGTCTATATTGTAGCTGCGAAATATCTTCTTTGATGGCTGTGGGTTTTAAATCATAAATAATATTGTCCCACCTATTATTTTGTTTTATCACTACGTGTATGTCTAAATACGGATTTGAAATTGGATATTTTGAATAGTCAATTACAAACTCGATTTGTTGATTTAGTTTTCTTTGAACAACACCTGAAGAAAGACCAACATTTCCCATTATTTTTACTTTTTGATCATAAACTATAAATCTTTTGGAGATGATGATATCTTCCTTGTCATTTTCATGGTAAATGACCAATAGATAATTTCCCGGAAGTTTAACTTTTGGTACAGGAAATGTAAAATGTGTATATGGGATTTTTGTGGCGATTGAAAATTCAAAATCATCAATATTAAATTCGTTATACTCATATAAGTATTGTAGTTCAGACAATTTCGTTGGTAGCCAGTTCATATCGCAATGAATTATTTTAGCTTTGTAATAATCAGCATCTTCAGTAAATATTTCATCAAATATTAATATCAATGGAATAACCTGAAAAAATGGAATCGTTGCAGGATACAACGGATTAGTACTTATTTCATCCCCTCGAAATAGCATGGCTGTTTTTATGTTTTCGTCATATATTTTATCAATATATTTTAATGTCTTTGCATTTCTTTGGGCAGCCACGGAGAAATGACAAATAGAAATAATATGTATGAATGAATATGATATAAGTAACAATTTATAGAAATTCATATGCCAACTTATTGGATTTATAAAATGATCAGTAAATTAATTATTGTAGCAAATTACAACCGGATGCTAAATTTTAGTGTCATAATGAGGAAATATTTTGCATAAACAAGTCGACCTAAGCAGAATTTATGCTTGAGCATAAAGAAATAATTGATGCATGTGTCAAAGGAGATAGATTGGCACAAAGAAATCTCTATGATCTTTTTTCAAAAAGAATGTATGTGGTTTGCTTGCGATATACAAAATCTCAACAAGAAGCAGAGGATGTATTGCAAGATTCCTTTATCAAGATATTTAATAATTTAAAAAATTATAGAGGAGAAAGCAGACTCGGCTACTGGATAAAAAGAATAATAATAAATACAGCACTAAATAGCCAAAGGAAAAAGCTTT
Source organism: uncultured Roseivirgaceae bacterium (assembly GCA_964423255.1). Taxonomy (GTDB): domain Bacteria; phylum Bacteroidota; class Bacteroidia; order Cytophagales; family Cyclobacteriaceae; genus JAAUQL01. Next base: position 7,081 of record CAYREN010000126.1, read on the forward strand.
ATATGTATCCTATGGTAGATATAGAGGATGTGCATCATGTATTTGATCAAAGCAAAACGATATCGAATCTTCAATTAGAAGAATTGCTCAATATAATTAGAACTTTGCCGACAGGGTGTCGGACAGTATTTAATTTGTTTGCTATCGAGGGTTATAGCCACAGGGAAATTGCCGAAATGTTGGAAGTAAGTGAAGGTACATCTAAATCACAATTTTCGAGAGCGAGAAAGTTATTGCAAGAAAAAATAGCAGAAGAAGAAAAAGCTGAGCGCTATGAAAAATATCAATAAAAGAACGGAATTTGAAAAGCAGTGGGCGGAGGTCTTTAAGGATGTTGAAATAGTTCCGCCAAAAGGTGTGTGGGATAAAATTGACTCTGCACTATCAAAAAATGAAGTAGGTCATTTCAAACATAAGGCATTTCTATATAAGTTGCTAGCAGCTGCATCCATTGCTTTTGCTCTTGGTGTTGGCATATTTAGTATTAATCATTACCTCAAAAGCAATTTAGAAAATACTATGCAGGTAGCAGAGGGGGGAATAATAATTGGCAGTGAAGAAAAAGAATTATTTCACGACAGTGAACAAAAAACTCTTCCCGAATCAAATTCTAAAAATTCCAATAGTGCAATTGATAAAAGCCAAATCGTAACTAAAAGTGAGACTGATTTTGGGGAAATTATTTCTGATCAATCCAACAATAAGGAAATAGCAAATGATAAAACTGAAAATATAGAAATATTGGCAGGAACAGGTCAAAGCAATTTTGCTTTTGAAAATGTCAATGATTTAGATAGTAATAGAGAGTTTTATAGTTTAAATGAAATTGAACCCCATGGACCGAATGTTGTGAATGAAATGAATGATAAAATTGATCATATCTATTTAATCCCAATAATGCCAAAAGGGACCTCAAAAAGAAAAAAGGGAAAGGAATTCGGGATATTCCTTGCAGGTTTAGACTTCTCTACCGGTATATTTGATCCGAATTTTCAACAAG
>CAYREN010000126.1:8180-11331 GCA_964423255.1 uncultured Roseivirgaceae bacterium
ACAGTAAACCCCATATCGGAAACAAACCTGAATAATCAATATGAATTTGCCTCAATTCCAATTCGTGCAGGATATGTAATATTGGATAAAAAATTTAATCTTGCCTTAATGGCTGGGATTTCCTCAGAGTTTTTTCTGGGAAATGAAATTGTTGATAAGAGCAACAATTTGAGCAGTCTATCAAATTCATCGGGAGATGGTTCACCTTTCAAAAGTGTTTATTTCAATGGTTCTTTGGGAACAATGTTGGGTTATACCTTCGCAAAAAGTTATGTAATTACCTTGGAGCCAAGGTATAGATTTGCCGTAAATTCTTTCACAAGGGAAGACTTTTATCTCAACAGCTACCCATCTTCTTTTATGCTTTCATTTGGTGTGGCTTATAATTTTAAATAGTAAATCAACCTTTTCGTTGATTACGGTGTCTTGAAAACTAAAGGATATTTTGTGATGGTGGGTATAAAATTAAAAGTGTCGATTATAATTTCTATTCTGTGTCTTATGTCAGGATGTACTTCAGAATTGGAGTCTTCAAAATTTGTGGATTTATTAACGGCATTTGACTTTGAAAATGGTTCCCAGGGATGGGAGGGAGGTATTTCGGATTATCCAGTAGATTATGCGGATAGCACTGATTTTTCGTTTGAATACAGTCCAATTCCCAGTAATTTATTAGTTGAAGGGAATGGTTTAGAAATAAGTGCAGAGAATCCGCATGGAGATATATTTTATTTTTTTAAGAAGCAGATTTCCGGGTTGCAGCCAAATAAAAAATATAAACTTGATTTTGAATTTCTTGTTTACACACAGTTAAATGATCCAACCATCAAATCGTTAACCGATGAGTTATACTTAAAAATGGGAGCAGTAAATTATGCTCCGCAACTGGAGAAAACTGTATTACAAAATTCTTTAGAATACAAAATATTAAACATTGATAAAGGCAGTGCAAATAATGAGGGAGGAAAGAATATTGTAAACATTGGTTCTGTTAAAGAATTCACCAAGGTTACTACAAAAATTGTATCAGGAAATACCTTTGATTTCAACATTGAAGTAGTATCAAATAATGATGGAGATGTTTGGCTGATTGTAGGAGTTGATTCCGGGGTAAAAAGTTATCTTACCTTTGGTATGACAGCACTAACGGTATATTTTACAGAATGACATTAGGCTAAGTTTAATGTAAGCAAGGGTGTCTCATTGGCTGTGAGCACCCTTCTTTTTTATTCTAATTTATCTAATTCTTCAGCAATTCCTTCCCAGTGATTATTACTGTTTTCTAATTCGGTTTTTAATTTTCCATAGGTGGAATTAGCTTCTGCCATTTTATTGGGATTTGCATATATTTCCACGTCTGACATTTTATCTTCTATTAAGGTTATCTTTTTTTCTAACAGTTCAATTTCTTTTTCTTGAACCTCTAATTTTGACTTTAGAATAGAAATTTGATTACTTGTTTGCCCTTCAGTCTTCGATTTAGAATTGTTAGATTTTTTTATTTTGTTAATGGCTATTTTTTCCTGACTTACTGATTTACGCTCATTATTTAATTTCTTTGTCCAAATTTCATATTCTGAATATGTCCCTGGGTATTCCTTAATAACTTGATTTTCAATATACCATATTTTAGTAGCTACCTCAGATATAAAACGCCTATCGTGAGATACAAGAACAAATGACCCCTTGTACTGTTGCAGGGCCTGTATAAGAATGTTAACTGATATTATATCCAGATGATTTGTAGGTTCATCGAGTAGCAAAAAATTTGCTTCAGATATTAACGTTTTTGCTAAAGCTACTCTTGATTTTTCTCCTCCAGAAAGCACTTTTATTTTTTTATATACATCATCTCCTCTGAATAAAAAGCATCCCAGAATCATTCTCAATTCTTGTTCATATTTTTTAGTTCCGGTTTGTTTTAATTCATCAAGGATTTCATTTTCGAGTGTCAACGCTTCTATCTGATGCTGTGCATAAAATGACGGTCTCACATTATAACCAGTCTCTACTTTGCCTTCAAAAGGTTCTGTTTCAGTTATTATTCTTAGAAGCGTAGATTTGCCAATGCCATTTGCTCCGATTAAAGCTACTTTGTCACCTCGATCGATTCCTGTCGTTGAAGCTTTTAATACTTCTAAATCTCCATAGCTTTTACTTACATTTTCCAGTCTTTTCACATGCTTTCCAGATTTTTGTGTAAAACTGAAATTGAAACTGATAGCTGCTGAGTCAGATTTCACATCTTCGATTTTGTCCATTCTTTGGAGGGATTTAACCCTTGATTGAACCTGACGTGCTTTGGTGGATTTTGCTCTAAATCTATTTATAAATTGCTCACTTTGTTTTATTTTTTGTTGTTGGTTTAAGAATGCATTTTTCTGAATGTCATCTCTAAGCGATTTATCCTTTAAGAAAAAATTGTAATTGCCAGTATAAGAATTAAGTTTAAAGTTATTTACTTCAATAATTTTAGAAATCGTGTTGTTTAAAAAGACCTGATCATGAGAAACAATTATCACTGCACCGTCGTAGTTTCTTAAATAATTTTCTACCCATTGAATGGTAGGAAGATCCAAATGATTTGTTGGTTCATCGAGCATTAAAATGGCGGGTTTTTCAAGTAATAATTTGGCAAGCATTACTCTCATTCTCCAGCCACCTGAAAATTCGATTAATGGTCTATGGAGATCAGAAGTTTTGAACCCAACACCCTCAAGTATTTCTTCGGCTTGTGATTGAAGTGTATATCCACCAAGTGCTTCATATTTTTCTTGCAAGGTGGCTAATGAACGTACTAATTTATCGGTATAGTCTGTTTCAAGTTTTTTTAATAAATGCTCAATTTTTATTTCTAAAGTTACAGCTTCCTTAAAAGCATCCATGGCAACGGCTACGATACTTTCTTGCGATTGGAAGGATAATAAATCTTGATTGAGGTATCCAATTGTACAATCCTTTCTCTTGCTTATTTCACCGGAATCCGGTGTGATCTCACCATTAATTATTCTTAAAAGTGTAGTCTTACCCGTACCATTTAAGCCGATTAGACCAATTTTTTCTTTGGGTTTTATATGTAATTGGGCTGATTCAAAAAGAATTCGTTCACCAATGAAGTAGTTGAGATTGGAAATAGAAAGCATACAATATT
>CAYREN010000127.1:0-11328 GCA_964423255.1 uncultured Roseivirgaceae bacterium
TTATCGTCTTTTTAGTGTTGGTTGTTGTGACTTTACCGGTTTTTTGTAAAGGCGTTGGGGGGGGGTAGCCGCAAATCTACAGGGCTGATTATACCAACAAACCTGATAAAGAAGAAACATCGAAATATTTTGAAGTGGTTAACTTTGCCCAGTTTGAAAAAGCTCCAGGGTGGTACAAATGGGGATACAACGATTGAGTTTGTCCCCCCAACCTCGATGTATGCTGACTAAAATGTAATTAATGCAGAAAAGGAGTTGCATATATTCCAGAAAACTCAACACTGGACATTCCTGAAACAGCGGGAATTGAGAAAAATATGGTAGAATAGTAAAACTAAAAAAATATGGATATGCAGAATAAATTCACTTACCTGATTATTTTAATATTAAATACAACATTGTTTGGTTGCGGAAATAAAGAAGGGAATTTCTCTACAGAAAATGATCAGGATAAGAGAGAGGCTCTTGGTTATCTGGTCCTGAATGAAGACAACTCCCATTTTTACTCCACACGAACATCTGACGAGATGACGGTTGAAGGACTAAAGACAATGGTAGATAACTATGTGAAAAGCACCCAGGTACGGCAATTGACGTTCTCTCCCAACGCCATGTGCACCAGCTTTGCCAGTGAGGTCTGGGATCCCATCTGGCACGATTATGATGATCCGGTTGCTGTAAAGAGAGCTGCTACGAATGAAACACAGGGAAAATGGCAGTCAAATGCTTTGTTGCTTCATAAAAAAGGCATCGATCCATATGAGGTCTGGATCGATTACAGTCGGGAGTTGGGCATCTCCCCATGGCTCTCCATGCGCATGAACGACCTGCACGCTGTGCCTGATACAACTTCCTATATGCACAGCAGTTTTTGGAAAGAGAACCCGCAGTTGCGCCTGGCACCTGGTCATTTCAGCCAATATTCAGATAGGGCCCTTGACTACGGACAAAAGGTGGTACGTGACTATCACATGGCATTGATTCAAGAGCTTTTTGAGCGCTACGACTTTGACGGTCTCGAACTGGACTGGATGCGCTTTGGTTATCACTTTCGTCCAGGTCATGAAGAAGAGGGCATTCCTCTGCTGACGGAATTTATGACCGAGGTTCGCAGGCTTGCTGACCAGTATGCCGAAGCACGTGGCCATTCCATCCGTATTGGGGCCCGGGTCCCGACACGCCCCTGGACATCAAAAGGACTGGGCATGGATGCTGTCACCTGGGCAAAAAAAGGACTTGTTGACATGCTGGTGGTCACACCTTTCTGGGCCAGTATAGAGACTGATATGCCTATAGAGAAGTGGAAAGAAGCTTTGGGTGATAGTTCCGTCATCCTTGCGGCAGGACTGGAGCTGCTGATTCGTCCTTATCCAACAGCAATTCATGATTATAACACTTTCGAAACAGTATTGGGTGCTGCCGTATCATTTCTTCATCGGGGTGCTGACCAGATCTATCTTTTTAACTATATGGATTCCGAAACAACAGTCAGTAACCCGGATGACTATACTATGATTTTGCAAAATGCCGGCACATTAGAAACTGCCACTGCCTACCCGAGGCGCCACGTGGTTACCTATTCGGACACCTGGGCTCCGGGTGAACCTGAAGTATATGCGCTGCCTAAAGCGTTTGGCAAAGACTCTTCTGCTGTATTCAATATACATATAGGACCCCGTCCCGAAACAGGAGAAGTCAATGTGTTTGTAGGTTTGGGTGAAGAGGGCAATCAGGACACCACATCACTTGAAGTCCATGTCAACGGTAAATTGTGTGCCACATCGGAGAGTGCTCTACCCGACCAAATCCACCCGATAATTAAGACCTTGGCTGGATTTGATGTGCCGTTGTCTGCGGTAAAAGAGGGTTTTAATAGGGTGGAGGTCTCAAGCAGTACCGCGGAAACAGGCCAGATTGTCTGGGTGGAGATTGAGGTAATTCCTGATAAAAATAAGTAAAGCTGAATATTTACATTCTTTATGTATTGATTGTGGAATAGATCATGTCTCAAATTCTAAAATTGATGAGCTTGGTCTCAGGATTGTTTTAAACAATAAAAACGAACGTAAATCAAGTAGATGGACATCTTTTAATATTGTTTCCGTCAAAGATTCCCTTTCTTCATTTCAGATACAGCAAAGTCACATGCTCGGGCAGTCAGTGCCATGTATGTCAATGAAGGATTCTGACTTGCAGAAGAGGTCATTGCTGCACCATCGGTAATAAATAGGTTTGGAATGTCGTGACATTGATTATGGCTGTTCAGTACGGATGTTTTTGGATCTCTTCCCATGCGGGCAGTGCCCATTTCATGAATGGAAAAACCAGGTATGTTTTCTCCGTCAATAACTGAAATATCTGTAGCACCTGCAATATCCAGCATTTCTGATGTTTGGGAAATCATGTCTTTTCGCATGGCATGCTCATTTTCTCTAAAATTACATGTTACTTTAATCGTTGACATTCCCCATTTGTCTTTCACATTATTATTTAGCTCAACCTTATTTTCGAAGTATGGCAGGCACTCTCCGTAGGCATACAAACTCATATTCCACGGGCCTGGTTTGCTAATCTGCTTTTTATAGTCTGCTCCAAAACCTGGGGCAACAAAACGTCCCCATCCCTCACGACTGGCAGATCCATAAGTTTGATAGCCGCGAATAAAATCAGGGTGTTTTTCTGCAACATTTCGAAACCTTGGAATCATAATCATGTTTGGTCTGGTTCCGATATATGTTTGATTTTCGAAACCCTCATACCTGCCTCTTGCACCAGCATTTTTTTGGTGATCCATCAAATAATGACCGAGTACTCCACTGGAATTTGCAAGACCATCTGAAAATCGCGATGTTGCGGAATTCAGTAATACCCATGTAGAATTTAATGTTGAAGCATTCAGAAAAATTATTCTTGCATTGAATTCTATCATTTCACCACTTTCAGCATCGATTACTCTCACACCTGTTGCTTTGTCTTTAGATTCATCGTAAATGATAGAATGAACTATGGAATGTGGTCGCAAAGTTAAATTTCCAGTAGCTGCTGCAGCTGGAAGTGTGGCACTGTTGCTGCTAAAATATCCACCATATGGGCAACCTCTTTCACAATTATTTCGATTTAGACAAGGACCTCTACCATTATGAGACTTGGTAAGATGTGCATTTCGGCCCATGATCATTTTCCTGTCTGAATAGTGTTTTTCAATATTTGCCTTGGCAGCTTTTTCTACACAATTCATTTCCATAGGAGGTAAAAAATGCCCATCAGGCAATTGAGGAATATTTTCTTTACTTCCGGATATTCCGACAAATTTTTCTACATACTCATACCAGGGAGCAAGATCTTTGTATCGAATTGGCCAATCTATGGCAACTCCATCTTTAAGATTTGCTTCAAAATCCAAATCACTAAACCTATAAGTTTGACGTCCCCAAATGAGAGATTTACCGCCTACCTGATAGCCTCTGATCCATCGAAAAGGTTTCTCCTCTGGATTAGTAAAAGGGTTTTCAAGGTCATTTACATAAAAATGTTTGGTTGATTCATTAAAGGCGTAGTTAGTACTCTGCACAGGATACTGTTTCTTAATTTCCTGTGTGTCATGCCCACGATGTTTAAATTCCCAGGGCGGCAAATTTGCAGTAGGGTAATCTTTGATGTGTTCAACATTTCTTCCCCTTTCTAAAACAAGCGTCTTAAGACCTTTCTCAGTAAGTTCTTTTGCGGCCCAGCCTCCTGTTATTCCCGAGCCAATTACTATGGCATCATATTCATTTTTATTCAACATCTGGTTATTTTATTATAATCGGTCATTTGCAATAATTTTATCATTGACATCGAGTGCTTGGCATGCTTGAAATTTCCCTGGAATAGGAATATAATTGAGGCTTTGTGTCATGCCGGCTTGAGACGTGAAGTAACTGCCTACTACAAGGCCATTCATTTTCATAAAAATTTCATGGTTGTTGTGTGAATTAACAGTTACCTCATTCAAGTATTTTATCTTTTGCTCTGCGTTGCTGTCTATAAAATCATGATTGGAAATCGAATTGCACTCCTCATTAAATTTTTCAAGATCAGCCAATAATTTGATAGCATCTTGTTTTAAAAAAACATCTTTCAATAACAGTTCGATAAATTCCGGAACTTCCGCATCAATTGCGCCAGGAGTTTCTGTTCTCGGAATGATTTCTTCAGACAGTGAAGCAATTATTGCTTGTTGCTTTTTATTAACAAGCAAAAGCTTCATTGCAGGATCTTTTTTTTCAGCACAACCATTCAAAATTCCAGTCAAAGAAGGAAATGTCATCGCCAATCCCATAAATTGTGAGATTCTATTTAATGATGCTCGTCTATCCATTTCTATTAATTATAATGTTTTTGAAATTGGAAATAAATATTTTAAACAAAGCAAGTTAAATCAATATCAAGAAACTGAAAAATGCATCTGACTTTAAATTCCTAAAGTTCATTTTTAGCATATTAATTTTTATTTAATAGGAAGGGTTTTTAATATTGATTAATGGTTGATTCGTATGAGACTCTGCATCAACAAAACTAATTAGTGGTAGCAAGAAAATGCCTTCACTCTTCATTCTCAGCTTGACTGGGAATCTCTTACAAGTTGGGAATGAGACCTCCACTTTCATGAGGAAAACAGTAGAAGTTAAACTTAATAAGTTTTCTTGCTGAGGCTAATTATAAATAACCTTGAAATTACCAGAGAATTATTAGACATTAAATTATTCTTATGTATAAATCCAAAGCATTTTATAATTATAAAACACTGACAATCATATTTTTAGTATTATTAGGCAAACCTTTAGTTTATGGGCAATCTGCAAAAGAAATCATAGATAAGGCTGATGCAAAAATGCAGGGCACTTCATCAAAGTCGGAAATGATTATGAGAATAGTACGTCCCGATTGGACCAGAGAAATTGGAATAAAAGGTTGGGCACTGGAAAAAGAATATAGCTTGATGTTAATTACCAAGCCCGCTCGAGATAAAGGTTCTGCCTTTCTCAAACGAGAAAGTGAAATATGGAATTGGCAACCATCCATTGACAGGGTAATAAAGCTTCCACCCTCGATGATGATGCAATCATGGATGGGATCTGATTTTACCAATGATGACCTTGTAAAGGAATCATCAATAGTTAGAGATTATAAACACACGCTTGCCGGCGATACGACTATTCTTAATAGAGAAGCCTGGAAAATAGTGCTAATCCCGAATGAAGATGCAGCAGTAGTATGGGGAAAAATTGAAGCTTTCATTAGCAAAGAGGATTATCTTCAATTGCTTTTTAGATATTACGATGAAGATGATTTCCTTATCAATACCATGACATTTACAGAAATCAAAGAAATGGGGGGGAGAATAATTCCCTCACATTTGACTGTGATTCCTGCCGAAAACCCTGACCATAAAACAGAGATAATTTATAAATCAATTGATTTTGATATTAATCTGAAGCCTAGCTTCTTTTCAATTCAAAATATGAAACGGGTGAGATAAATTAGCAATTATGGTATGTGAGAGAAAGCATACGCTTGATTTATAATATTTGAATACAAAAATTAAAGTCTAATTCTTAATAGAAAAAAATGAGAAGTTTAGAAGGTAAAGTTGCCCTGATCACCGGAGGAACAAAGGGTATTGGTTTTGGAATTGCGGAAGCCATGCTTCAGGAAAAAATGAATGTTGCGATCACTGGCAGATCTGAAGAAGGTGTGAAAATTGCCTTGGAAAGGTTAAATAAGTCTGGGAATGGAGAGGTTATGGGTTTGGTATCGGATGTTCGAGATGCTGAATCTGTCCAAAAATCAGTGGCTTCTATAATGGATAAATGGGGAAAATTGGACGTACTTATCGCCAATGCCGGAGTTGGACATTTTGGATCTATTATCAATTTAACAGCTGAGCAATGGAACGAAACAATTGATGTAAATCTTACTGGAGTCTTCAATAGCACAAAGGCATGTATTCCTGCATTAAAAGATACCAAAGGATTCATCATTACCATCGCTAGTTTGGCGGGGACCAATTTTTTTGCTGGAGGAACAGCATACAATGCAAGCAAGTTTGGTCTTGTGGGGTTTACACAGGCTATGATGCTGGATCTGAGACATGAGGGTATAAATGTAACTACCATTATGCCGGGATCTGTAGCCACTTATTTCAATGATCATATACCTAATGAGAAAGATGGATGGAAAATCCAGATTGAAGATTTGGGGCAGATGGTGGTTGATTTATTAAAACTCGACCCACGCACCTTGCCATCGAAAATTGAAGTGAGACCCAGTCAACCTCCAAAGAAATAATATTATAATATCAATTGAAGGATATTTATTCAGTGTTTTTGGGAATTATTATTGGAATAATACTTTATTTTTAAGGCAAAAAACCAATAGCCTGATATTCAAAATTATAAGTAAACTTAAAGAATCAACTCTTGAAAAATTGAGCATAGGAAACAATTAAGAGCCTCTTATTATATTATCATTTCTGAGTAATTAAATGCATATAACAAATTCATTATTATGACAAAACTACCAACAGGACTATGGCCTGTGATGATCACACCTTTTAAAAATAACAACAACATCGATTTTGATAATGTACGCAGGGTTACTGATGTGTACCTCGATTCTGGAGCCAGCGGTATGTTTGCCAATTGTCTTTCGAGTGAAATGTTTCAATTGACCAGAGATGAACGACTGCAACTGACAAAAACTGTTGTGGACCATTGCAAGGGTAAAGTTCCTGTTGTAGCAACCGGTAGTTTTTATGGCAATGCAATTGATAATGCAGATTTTATCAAGGAAATTTATGACATTGGGGTTGATGCGGTAATCCTCATCAGCAGTATGCTTGTCGAGCCCGAAGAAAGCGATGATGTATTGAAGCGAAATATTGAGGAGATATTGGAGAAAACTGGAGATATTCCTTTGGGTGTTTATGAATGTCCTGTTCCATACAAAAGGATTATCAGCTCCAATATGATAAAATGGTTGGCGGATACTGATAGATTTCTGTATTTCAAAGACACAACTTGTAACGGTGGAGCTATTAAAAATAAGTTAAAGAATATTGAAGGTTCAAACTTTCATTTGTACAATGCCGATACCCCAACTGCCTTAGAATCTCTCAGGGATGGAGGCAAAGGAATTTCTCCCATCTCAGGAAATTTTTACCCCGAGCTTTATGGGCATTTCCTAAAATTATTTGCAGCAGGAGACAATGAGGCTTTAGAAATTCTAAATACTAAACTCACAGTTATGGACAAGGTGACTGATGATTTTTATCCATGGTCGGCCAAGTTGTTTTTAGAAAAGCGTGGACTGGATATTTGTACCAACACTAGAATCCCAATGAGGAAAATGGCGGTGAAAGATAAAATCATATTGGATGCATTGTTAAAAATGTTTCATCAGATATGTGATGAATTTGGCATTGAACAGGTAGACTTTTAAGGAAATGAGGAAATGCCTGTCCACCGAAGCTTAGCGTAGGAGGAATTTAATAGGAAAAAGAAAAAATAAATGAAAACCATCCATCTTAGTTCTCGAAACTCGTATGCCCATTCTTCAAGCATTCAAGCATTCAAGCATTAATAAATTAATAACCCAAAATTTACATAAGTGAAAGCATTTGATCTGATCGTATTTTTAGTTTACATGGTAGGAGTAATTGCTTTTGGCAGTTCCTTTTACAAGAAAAATAAGTCTTCCTCGGCATTTACATTGGGCAATAGTGCTATTCCCGGATGGGTGGTAACGATGTCAATTTTTGCAACTTTCGTAAGTAGCATAAGTTTTTTGGCCTTGCCAGGAATTGCCTTTAGTTCTAATTGGAATGCGTTTGCTTTTAGCTTATCGATTCCTGTTGCATCTTATATGGCAGTGAAATTTTTCGTTCCTCTTTATCGCAAGGCAAACAGCCCATCGGCTTACACTTATCTGGAAACCCGATTTGGTCCATGGGCACGGGTTTATGCTTCAGCTTGCTATCTGCTTACGCAAATCATGCGTATGGGTACGATTTTATATTTGTTGGCCTTGCCGGTAAATGCCATGTTTGACTGGAATATCGTGATTATAATAGTAGTAACGGGTCTGGCAGTGATGATGTATTCGATGTTGGGTGGACTGCAAGCAGTAGTTTGGACAGATGCCATACAGGGTATCATTATGATATCGGGAGCTGTGCTATGCGTGGTATACATTATATTTGCTATGCCGGAAGGGCCCGGGCAAATGCTTGATATCGCAAATGAACATAACAAATTTAGTCTGGGGAGCTTTAAAATAAGCCTTACCGAATCTACATTCTGGGTAGTTCTCGTGTATGGAATTTTTATCAATTTGCAGAATTACGGCATTGACCAGAATTATGTACAGCGGTACATGGCGTCAAAATCTGACAGAGAAGCCAAACGCAGCGCCATGTTTGGTGGCTTGTTATACATTCCTGTTTCACTGATATTCTTTTTTATCGGATCAGCTCTTTTCTCATATTATACAGCTATTCCAGATGCCCTTCCCGCAGAATATGCTGAGGCAGGCATGAGCGATCGTGTATTTCCTTTTTTCATTGTAAATAACCTTCCGGCAGGGTTTACTGGATTATTGATTGCTTCTATTTTTGCTGCCGGGATGAGTACGATTTCTACAAGTGTAAACAGTGGTTCTACAGTTATTCTTACAGATTATTATAAGCGATTCGCAAAAAAAACTGTCACAGATAAAGATTCGATGCGGGTATTATATATCTCTTCATTGTCATTTAGTGTGATCGGAATTGTTATTGGTGTGGCAATGATCAATGTGCAAAGTGTTTTGGAGGCTTGGTGGAAACTGGCTTCTGTATTTAGCGGCGGCATGCTCGGGCTATTTTTACTTGGAGCGTTTGTGAAAGTAGTAAATGTAAAAGGAGCAATCATTGGAGTAATAGTAGGATTGATTTCTATTCTTTGGCTTAGCGTTTCGCCAATGATTTTTACAGAAGAACCCATGAGCAATTTTGCCAGCCCGTTTCACAATTATTTGACTATCGTAATTAGCACAACACTAATATTTCTCATTGGTTTTTTGGCAACTATTTGGAATAGGGATGTTGGAAGTCCGAAGATTGAAGACTGAAGTAATTAATCTTTCGGCTCCGCTTTACCACCATAAAACATAAATTATAAATGATGAAACATCTCAATTATTTAGCAGCACAGATTATCTTTATTTTAGTATCTATTTCTTGTCTCCAGGCACAGTCGATAGATAACACCAAATATATCGATATGGATATTGGAAGTGTGGGACATCTGCTACAACCTACAAGGCCAACGACACAATTGCCAAATCAAATGGTACGCATGTATCCGATACGGGCAGATTATCTTGATGACCAGATATCCTGGTTTCCCATGAGTACAATCTCGCACAGACAAGGTGAGTTATTTGGCATTAAACCAATCAACGGAAAAAACGAAACTGGAAAGTGGGATTATAAATTGGCATACGATCACGACCTGGAAATTAAGAAACCATGGCATTATTCAGCCTGGATGATTGATGATGAGATACAAGTCGATTATGCACCTGGAGCTAAGTCCGGGATGTTTAAATTTACATTTAACAATAATGACTTTACAATATTATTCAAAACATTAAGATCAGGCACATTCAAATTGAAGGAGAATAAAATCCTTACTGGGACGGAAGAGTTCCATGGAATGAAGGCATTTATTTATGGAGTTTTTGATAAGGAAGGCGACTCAGGAGTTTTAAACGACGATTCAAATAATACTAGCCAAGCTTGGTTTTCATCTGTAAATTCTAACAAAAATAACATCTCGTTCAAATATGGCTTTTCATTTATAAGCATAGATAAAGCCAAGGAAAATCTTGAAGCTGAAATTCCAAACTGGGGTTTTGAAACACTAAAATCTAATGGAAAAAAAGTTTGGCAAAGTAAGATCAATCAGATTAATGTGAAAGGTGGCACAGATGCCCAACGTAGAACTTTTTATACTTCACTCTATCGCACCTATGAGCGCATGATTGATACCAAAGAAGGAAACCAAAATTATTCTTCTTATGATCACCAGGTGCACGAAGCCAGTAGGCCGTTCTATGTGGATGATTGGGTTTGGGATACTTATTTAGCTCATCATCCATTGCGAATGATATTGGACCCTGATCAGGAAGCAGATATGCTACAATCTTATGTGCTAATGTACCAGCAAGGTGGTTGGATGCCTCAGTTTCCATTGACTTTTAAGGATAATCCTGCGATGAACGGATTTCATTCGACCATCGTTTTTTTAGATGCATGGCGCAAGGGAATCCGTAATTTTGATAAGGAATCTGCCTATGAAGGGATGAGAAAAAATGCTGTTTCAGCAACTATGCTTCCCTGGAGAAATGGACCTAATTGCAGTCTGGATACATTTTATTATAATAATGGATACTATCCTGCTCTGCATATTGGAGAAAAAGAAACTGTTAAAGAGGTACATTCTTTTGAAAAGCGACAGGCAGTAGCCATCACTCTGGGACATAGTTACGACGATTGGGCATTAGCCAATATGGCAAAAGAATTAGGGAAAGAAAATGATTATAAGCTATTCCTGCCAAAGTCAAAAAATTATCGCAATCTCTATAATGCAGAAGAAAAATTGATGTGGCCAAAAGATGCCAAAGGCAACTGGATAGACATAGATCCAAAGTTTGATGGTGGCCCTGGAGGAAGGGACTATTATGATGAAAACAATGGTTGGACATTTGCATGGCAGGTGCAGCACGATGTACCGGGACTCATTGACCTGATGGGAGGGAGGCAAGATTTTGAAGCCAATCTCGATCAGTTGTTCAGAGAAGAGTTGGGCAGAAAGAAGTATCAGTTTTGGGCTAGGTTCCCTGATGCTACTGGAATTGTTGGCCAGTTTAATATGGGAAATGAACCTAGTTTTCATATACCCTATCTCTACAACTTTACAGATTCACCATGGAAGACACAACGACGTATTCGCTTCCTGCTGGATGTCTGGTATAGAGACAATGTATTTGGCATTCCCGGTGATGAAGATGGTGGTGGCATGACTGCCTTTGTTGCATTTTCCATGATGGGATTTTATCCTGTAACACCAGGTCTCCCATGGTACACCGTTGGCAGTCCGGTATTTGAAGAAGTTACGATTGATTTATCAAATGGAAATAAATTCACAGTTGTAGCCCAAAATTCTTCTGATTTAAACAAGTATATCCAATCCGCCCAGTTCAATGGCAAGGACATGGATATTCCTTGGTTTACCCATAAAGACC